>NZ_JAVRIC010000002.1 GCF_031846245.1 Banduia mediterranea
GCAAGACCTGACCCCGGCCTTGACCCCGGCCTTCGACCTGACCCCGGCCTTCCTCGAGGAAGGCGGCTATCTGACCGAAGCCGTGCGCCGCCGGCCCTACGCCGTGATCCTGCTCGACGAGGTCTTCAACATCCTGCTGCAAGTGCTGGACGACGGTCGCCTGACCGACGGCCAGGGCCGCACTGTGGATTTCCGCAACGCCGTGATCGTGATGACGTCAAACCTGGGCTCCAACCTCATCCAGGAAATGGGCAGCTTCGGATACGAAGACATGAAGTCCGCTGTCATGGAAGTCGTGCGCGGTCACTTCCGGCCGGAATTCATCAACCGCATCGACGAGGCCGTGGTCTTCCACTCGCTGGGCAGCGCGCAGATCCGTTCGATCGCCGCGATCCAGACCGAGGGGCTCAAGAAGCGACTGTCCGAGCGCGGCATCGGCCTGGTGTTCAACGACGGGGCCCTGGACCGAATCGCCGAGGCCGGCTTCGACCCGGTCTACGGCGCCCGGCCCCTGAAGCGCGCGGTGCAGACCCTGGTCGAAAACCCGCTGACGCGGGCGATCCTGGACGGCCAGTTCGTCAGCGGCGACACGGTTCGGGTAAGCCTGAAAGACGGCGCGGTCGCTTTCGACCGCGCCTGACGCTCTGGCCGCCATGCGCACCAGCTCAAATGCTTGTATGTCGTAACCGACCCAACGCTCTACCTTCGGCGAGGCGTTGCGCCTGGAACTTGCGCCGAAGTCACTCCTTAACGTAGACCGCCAAGTACGTGGTTGTACCTTGCCCAAGCCCCAAACAACCGGGCTGCGTGACCTGAAACACAGAATGGAATTTATAGCCTTCCACGGCGCGTGACTCGAAACGCTTTCCCAGCGCCGCAATCGCCTTATCAGAAAAGGCTGCGCCGATACTTTCAACCTTGTACTCCATTATTCAACCTCCCGATCAAGATACATAAAATCGATTCCACCGACGCCACTCTTGCACCGTCGCAATCGCGCTATAGTCAGCGCCAAGCCTCGCACAAAGCCTCGTTGCCGCACAGCCAATTCACTGTAATGAGAGCAGCTGGGATCAAAAACACACCTGCGTCGAAGGGCCTTTGGTGCTATGCGACGATACGCCCGAAGTAGAAGTACGAACAATTTCACGAGTGAGATTTTTTCTGGTACGGGAAGCGCACCGATCCGTGCGTCAATCGCCGTGGTGCCAGTAAGATTTCGCTCAACCGACGGGCGAAGCTTTTCGTCAATATCAAACTTGAACGTGTCCATGTGGTTGTAGTGCCTAACCGTCAAGTTCCGCGCACAGATCGGGGGGCGGGTATAGCCTTTGGATTGAGTGCACCGCGTCTGCCTTTTAGACTTGGCACCTTCCTCTCAGGTCTTACTGTGAAGTGGTTATTTCGATAAACCGCCCAATTCCAGCATGATCGTAAAGCCACAAGCCGCCATACTCAAGGGCCGGCTCAACGCTCATGACCCAATCAACACCTACGAGCATCAAAGCGGGCACATCGTCCGCAAGTTGCTCAAGTACGGCGATCTGGATTTCGCTGTAGTTTGAAAATTGGCCAACGACAAGGGGCGCCAAAACAACCAGTGCCACGAACGTCAGGATAGCCGTCAAGCCCGTGGGCACACCCAGCCCCTTACCTAACAGTTCTCCGATAAGTTCAGATGCGGCAACGAAAATCCATATCAAGGAAAATGTCATCAGTATGAGAGGAGAAATCACCTCAACGGACGACTGCAGTCCCATCGCGTAACATTGCCCACCCGGAACATGAAGATTTTCCTCTGAATAACATTTCACATCGACCAATGCGTCTTCCACTGCCCGAGCTGTAAGCAGAGCATAGATTTCGTCTGTTGTCAGTTGGCGGTATCGCATGAATTCGTCTTGGAAATCATCCCCAACTGCAGCTTGCATCATTTTTTTTGCCGTCGATGTTGCGAAGAACTGACTTGATGACAGTGATGGGGCCAGGCTCCCGAATGCCGACCGCCGCCAACGGTTCATTGCTTCGCGCTCGAGTATTGGCCTGAGACTCGAAAATGCAGCGTCATAGCTGATTCCCTTTGCAATGGCCTGATAGCTGGCGACCTCCGCAGGATTAGAGAGCGTCGATGCGGAGCGATCTGACCGGATCGCGGCATATGCCGTGCTCCAGTGCAGACGCGAATCGGCACGCAGCTGTTCCACCAAAATGGACCGCTCGTATGACTCGCTACGTGACTTGTATTTCTTGAACGCGGCGGCAATCCTTGAACGTCCATCCCTATATTTTTCTTGAGCGTCACCAAGACCAATTCCTACATTATTTATGGCGGGCGTGGAGATAATGTCGGTGATTCTTAAGGCTATTTCTTGTTCCACCTCCGACGCACCGAATAACGTCACAGGGAAAATAATGGAAAACACGCGGGATGCGGGGGAATCGTCTGAGAGTACACGGCTGGAGATCGTATTGACTTCTACTGAGTCATAGCTTCGAATCCCGTCCAAGGTCGCTTTCGAGCGCGTCATGGATAGCCTGGATTTCTCGCTCGTAAACTTCTTGACCATGAAATCCGGTGCACTTGAGAACGCCAGGGGCGCCGCCGCGAGTATAAGAGTTAAGGTCAGCCCGAACATGGCCGTGATTATCGCGGTCCACAGGTTCCAGGCTGTTTGCTCGGACGCGGCACGTTTCAATTCGTAAATTGTTAGTGCAACCGTCAGAAGCCAGAGGATTAGCGGCAAGACATTGAGGACCTTAGAGAACAGTGATATCCGCGCCTCCTCGACAATGAGATCTGGGCTGTGAGAGGTCCGAACAACCATGGCGTGCACAGCCAGATCGAAGACGACGAGCAACGCCGCGACGATCATCATCGCGACGGTCAGAACTATGATTCTCCGGGGAGGCGCGGCTCGACGCATGGCCTATCGAACATCCTTGATCGTGCGGATAACTACTTTGCGCATGGGTGGCGGCCCTGAGAACTGCGCGGAATTGACGCTCACCGAATCCGCATTCACGGCGAAGGCAGCCAGCAGTTTCTCTCGCACTTCTTCGGCTTGTGCAATAGCCTGAGGCAAGGTCTCGATTCCGCCCTGTAGTGAGTAGAAGCTGAAATTTTTCAGGGCATCCAACTGGCGACCGATCATGCCGTTATCTAAATCCATCGCCCAGGGAATCTGGGTTGATCCCGTGGATGACGGCGCCGTGTAGTACGCGTATAGACTCCGGCAGGTTCTGTATAGACTTTCGGTAGCCACAATTTCATCGGGAAAGTCACGTCCGGGCGATGTTGCAGGCTTGTCGCCATACCAACGTGCCTTGTGCTTGAAGACCGCGCCACGAAGTTCCGGCCAGCTGTTGGTCTCTGGATTCAAGATCACTCTATCGAATCCGTAGCTTCGAAACTGACGAACCGAATTCTTGTTTCCGAGCAACTGCTGTATTGATATTTCGGCGGAGATTGGTGCAGTGGTCTTGGAGCGCAGAAACCTGATCACGGTGCTGAATTTCTGTGCGTCCGGAAGGTTGCTGCGCCGCGGATCGATTGAATTCCGCGCTCTAAAGCGGACTTGACCCGCATCGGGATGCGTCCAACGAATCTCGCCGGGCGGGTTCAATGTCGCCAAGTATTGAACGACGTCTAGGTAACGGGATGCATAGGAGATGGCGCCCGGGCGGGCCTTGCCCTCCACTCGAGCGACCAGATCTGTGATCGCGCCCAACTCAAGGCCATCGCCATCCACGCGAAAATCATCAATCCGAATCACAAGCTTATCAATCCTGTCGTTCCCGTTAGAACGGGTTCGTCGAGCGAGCCGCAAGAGGTCCGGGTCCACAGCCAGCGTTTTGGCGGACGCGACGGACTCCGGAGGCGACTGCTTGGCCGCTGCCGCCGCTGCCTTAATCAGTTCATCGATAACCCGCACTGCAGCTCCCTGCACTGCCTGATCCATCATGTTGTTGAGCTCAGCCTTCGAGTTCCACGAATCTCCTTGCTTGACAACAATCCAATGGAAGATCTTGTGGAAATACACGTCGACCGCCAGCGATTGAAAGCCCTGCTTGACGCCCAGTGTCGCCTCCTCGTCCAGTGTCGAATAACGGGGGGTGTAGCTGAGATCCCAACTTAGCGTCCAGTTCAGGCACTCGGCACCAGGGTTTTTGAGCACCATAATGTTTGCGGGCTCTAATATCCCGAGACCGATTTCATCCAGAGATTCGATAGAAAGATCAAGGCTCTGCGTGATTGAGGGCCGGGGCTTATTAGGCGCCGGTTGCGACGCACAGCCTGCCAAACCCAGAATGGACAATGTCGGTATTAAAAGCAGAGCGCGGCGGTATCGCGCGCCAAGAAATGAAGTTAACGCCATGTTTATTCCACTTTGCCGGGACGTGGCGCCGCGCGAGCACCGCCAAGATCGATGGCCGTTTAGCGCTTTCAACACTCAAGCTTACGCACCGAGGTAATCGTGGGCATGCGTTCGATCTCCTCAGGGCGTTCGGAAAGCGCCTCGATTCGACCCAGGTACGCGCCAACCTCTTGCTCATATTCTTGGATGTCCGCGACCAGTGCTTCACATTGCTTCGCGCCTTGCTTTAGGCGCCACAGGTCAGTCGCGGCCATCCCGGCCGGATTGAACTCGAATCGTTCACTTTCGCCCGAAAACCTCAGCCACTTCACCGTTACGCTGCCGGAATAGTCGCCCATCTCCTGACTCGCATTTCGCGGCAATCGCATCGATATCTGTTTTGTTCTGCCCGTCTCACCACTTGGAAGCGAACCGTTGTCCATCTTCAGTTCGGCCCCGAAAATCTTTGGCTTGTCCCGACCCTTCTCCAGCAAGGATATCTCTGCTCGGACCGCATCGATGGGCATGTCCAGTGAGTTGCTCAGCTCCACGGCTGCCGTGGCAATTTTGCTGCCAAAATACCCGGACCTATCCGCACCGACCTGGATCAAATTCAACTTGGGATTCAACTGCTCCTTTTTTTCGGCGAGCGCGGCCTCTTCGGCCTCTATGCCCGCCAGTTTCCGCCTGTATTCGGCCAGTTGACCCTGCAGCTCGGGCAAGGCTGCCAGAACGGTCGTTTTACGCTCGCGCGCGCTAGCAAGCCGCGCCTTGAACCACTGACGCCTGATTTCGTCAGCCTCCTGGCGTAAGACTTTGGCGCTTTTACCATTCACGATATCGCTGTCGCCAAGCAACAGCTCCCGGTAGACTTCCAGCTGGCTCGATCTGCCCATTTGGCCGGGAACAAACAGTTGGTAGTATTCCTGTACATAAAGATCATCGAGATAAAGTTCGGACATTCCCGATTCCCGATGTTCGTACAGCAACGCCAGATCCTGCCCGACGCTACGCTTTTCTTTCTCGGTCATACCTTTCATCATTTCCGAAAGACTTTCGTACATGGTTTCCGCATTGGTCGCATCGATCTTGCTCGAGCACGCGGCAACCATCGAGCTGGCGAGGATGATCGCTGCAATTTTCGCCCGATAAGGCCTACATAGTTTCATTTTCATGATTGTTTGCTCCTGATATCCTGCAGCGCCTCATTGATCTTGAACATCACGATCAGGATCTCATTGATAATTCGGGAAGCGACCACCGCACCGGTCGTGATCATCAACCCCGAAAAAAGACGAGAAAATGAGAAGCCGCCGAATCCTCCGAATATATGATCGAAGCCATATACAATTGAACCCAAAACTTGCAGCCAATAGACGAATACGATGATCTTCGGAGTCAACATCGACTGGAAAAAAAATAACTGTTTCATGTTTGCCCCCGATGTTTTCCGGCCCCAACGGCCTGCGGGAAATTCCACCATATTAAATGTTTAATCTTTTACCTTTCTGTATCGCATTCCCATCGGCCCCTCCAGCGCCCCGTCGTCCGCTAGGGTGAGAATCTGGGTCATGCCCTGAGGCATCAACAGACGGAGCTCGTCACCGTCAATTTCATACTCGATCTCCACCACCGTGCCCATTGCGCCAATACGAGCGGTTCCGTCCTTCTTGAACTCGTATTGGGAGATTCCCATTTCGTCGGTATAGGTTCCTTCGAACCCGGAACCGCAGGCGACCAAAGCAGCGGCCAAGAAAGCTGGCAGCGCAGCTATGATTATGTAATTGCGAAAATTGAATAAAGTCATTACGTCTGCTCCCTTTCAGCTACGAATTTGTTTTGTGGTGCTTCACCGTTGTAGGCGACACGCTGCCGCTGACGGGCGCATTCCGGTGTGCGCCGCCACTGAAGGAGCCGCTGACCCGGGTCTCCTTGACCTTGCTCGTTCCCGTGACTTCACCGGTGAAATGGCGAATCTCGTAGTTTTTTCCGTTGACTCGAACGTTCATGCGCCGCCCCTGTTCGCCTCGATCCTGAGATTGGGCAATGCTCCGGCAAGCCCTACAGAGGCGTCCTCAAGAAACCTTCAAGAAAGTTTCAAGCGGCGTGCTACCGCTCCGATGGCAAGCGCGGTATGGTTGTGACGAATGCGCCCGGACGCGGCTGAATTAAGACGCTCGCGCCCTGGCAAATCGGAACCGGATAAGTTGGGGGGCATCCGATGACCGATAACGGTGCCTACTACCGTTGGCGATTCGGCGAAGTTCAATTCGACGAGGCACAGCTGGAATTGCGGGTTTCCGGCCTGCCGGTAGACCTGGAGCAGAAGCCGCTCCAGGTGCTTTCGCTGTTGCTGCGGCACGCCGGCGAAGTCGTCACCAAGGACGAGTTGTTCGATACGGTTTGGCAGGGACGGGTGACGGTCGACCACGTCTTGGCGACGGCCGTGGGAAAAGTGCGCAAAGCGCTGGGCGAAGACGGCGCAAAGGCGATCATTACGGTTCCGCGCGTCGGTTATCGACTGCTTGCATCGGTGGAGCGCGTCGCGGTGGGCCGGGGTCACGCCAGCCAGATGGACTTGAACCCGGGCGCCGCGGTCCCCGGCCGGGAGCATTTCCGGCTGGAGCGACAGCTCAGTCCCTCCGGTAGCAGCGAAGTCTGGCTGGCACGACACGCCAAAACGGGCGAGACACGGGTTTACAAGTTCAGCCCCGATGGCAGTCGCCTGTCGTCTCTGAAACGCGAAGCGACGCTCTTCCGCGTCCTGCACGAGAGCCTGGGCGAACGCGACGACTTCGTCCGCATCATCGACTGGAACTTCGAGAACGCGCCCTTCTTTCTGGAATGCGCGTTCGGCGGTATCAGCCTCGCCGAATGGCAATCGACCCAGGCATTGCAGGGAATGGCCCTCGATGAGCGATTGACCTTTTTTCTGGGTATCTGCGACACGGTCGCGGCGGCCCACAGCGTGGGCGTGCTCCACAAGGATCTCAAACCGGGCAACATTCTCGTCACCGATCACGGCGGCCACTGGCATACCTGCTTGACCGATTTCGGCAGCAGCCGACTGCTGGAGCCAGGCCGCCTCGACGAACTCGGCATCACCAATCTTGGCCTCACCCTGACACAGGGGATCGGCAGCGATTCCAGCAGCAGCGGCACGCCCTTGTATCTCGCGCCGGAACTCATCGCGGGCAAGGCGCCGACGGTGCAAAGCGACGTCTATGCCCTGGGGGTGATGCTCTATCAATTGCTGATCGGTGACTTTTCTCGGCCGATGGCGCCCGGTTGGGAGCGCGACCTCGACCATGATCTGCTGAAGGAAGACATCGCTCAGACCACAGACGGCAACCCGGCGCGACGCCTGGCAAGCGTCTCCGAGTTGATCGAGCGTATACGCACGCTGGATCAACGAAAGGGAGAACTTCAACACATCGCCCAATCGGAGCAGCGCGCGCGGCTGGCGGAGCAAGCCTTGGAGCGCGCGCGCGCCAAACAGCCGTGGGTCGGCGCAACGGCTATTGCGCTGGTCGCAGGCCTTGCGATCGCCCTGGTGCTGCTGAGCCAGAGCCGGGAGGCGCGAATTCAGGCGGAGCTTGAGCGCAAGCGTGCGGAGGCTGTGGTCTCCTTCCTCACCGAAGACATCATCGGCGGCGCCAACCCCGACCGGGCAGGACACGAGAGAAATCCCACAATCGAAGAACTTGTGGCAATCGCCGCCGAAAACGTCGAGGACCGCTTTTCGGGCGAAGTGGCCGTACAGGCCGCCGTGTGGCGTGCGATGGGTACCGCCGCCTACGCGGTCAGCCAGTTCCGCAATGCCGCGCAATACTTCGGCATGGCGGCTGTAAAGGCCGAATCGGTGTTCGGGGCGGGAGATGCGCGTACGCTCATCGCGCGCTACGCCCTGGCCGAAGCGCAGTCGGCGATCGGCACATCCGAGTCGGTTCACAACGCAAACCAAATTCTGGACCGGGCCGACCGGATCGCCGGACAACGCCTGCTTGAGGACTCCCAACTCGCATTGCGTGCGAACTTGGCGCGAGCCCGCTTCCATTTCAACAACCATCAACGTGGCGCGGCCCTGCAGTACCTGGAAAGAACCGCCGAGTTGCAGCGGAAGCTCCAGCCGGAAGCGCATGTGGCGCGCTTCGCTACCGAGTCGAAGATTACCGAGGTCTTGCTGCGTCAGGGGAAAGCGGAGATCGCGATGCGAAAAGCCGAATCTCTGCTCGACGAAATGCGCCGGACGCCAATCCGCGGCGGCCAAGAACTTCGCGCAACGGTCGGGCTGATACTGGCGAGAAGCCTGAAAGCGCAACGCCGCTTCGCAGCGGCACTGGAAGCCGCGCAAACGGCTCTCAGTGACTCGCTTGCGGCGACCGGCGCCCATTCGCGCACCAGCTTGAATATCCGCTCCCAACTGGCGGCGATTTACGACGAGTTGGGCGATTGCGAGCGCGCGCTCGCGCTGATGCACGAGGTCAGCGCCGGGTCTGCACAAAGAATGGGTGCGAACAGCCGCTTCGCGCTGATCGAGCGGGGGAACCTGGGTCTCAAGGAGTACGAATGCGGAAACGAGGAGCGCGGTCTGGCGATCGTCGCCGAGGTCGGCGAACGGCTGCGCGTAGCCTTCGGCAACGAGGACGCGGCCTCACAGGCATTCCGCGTCTTTCATGCGGAAGTCGACGCGCGCGAGGGGCGGTATGACAGGGCACTGAGCACTTTGGTCAGCCTGCAGCCCGATCGACTGACCACCGCCATGTCGGAGCCGGAATGGGTGGCGCGATTGGATGCGATCCGCGGGATCGCCCTAGTCGGCAAGGGACAATACGATGAAGCCAACGCACTCTTCGAGACGGCGATTCCCCAGTTGGTTCAGCTCAACGGCGATCCCGAGGCGATCGCGGTGTATCGCAACGCCTGGGCCACTGCGCGCGAAGCACGCGCACAATAGATTTGTGTCATCAGCCCGCGCGGCTCAACTGGAATCCTGGCTGCTTCCTTCCGGCAGCTGCAAGCGCTGCTCCAGGACCTCCAGCGGCACGTGCCGTACGTCCACGCCGCGCACGAAGTAGATCACATCGTCGGCAATACTCTTGGCATGGTCGCCGATGCGCTCCAGCGCGCGCACGCAGAAGATGATGTCGATCACCGGGCCGACCTTGTGCACGTCTTCCATCATGTAGGTGATCAGCTGGCGCATGAGGGCCTCGTATTCACGATCCACCACCTGATCCTGCCTTGCCACCGCCACGGCCTTTTCGACATCCATATCGGCAAAGGCGCGGACCGCGTCGCACACCATTTCCTGGACCTGCCGCGACAGGTGCATGACCAGGAACATGTGCTCGCGGGTCCGCCGCTTGCGCCATAGGCGGACCGTCATGCGGGCGATCTTCGCGGCCTCGTCGCCGACCCGTTCCAGCTGGGTGCTCGTTTTGATGACCGCGTAGACGAAGCGCAGGTCTCCGGCCGTCGGCTGTCGCCGCACCAGGAGCTGGGTGCATGCCGCGTCGATCTGGACTTCCAGGAACGTCGGGGTCAGAACATCGGGGTCAACAGTGACGAAGATCGCAACGCCTTTCTCGACGGGCTCGGCCGGGTCTGCGAGCGACAGCAGTGGCGTGTGTGGGCTTGGTGCCTGATGGACAACCACTATCACCTGCTGATCGAAACGCTGAGTCCCTCCCTGTCGCGCGGCATGCGCGAAGTGAACGGGGTTTACACGCAAGCCTTCAATCGCCGGCACGGTCGTGTGGGGCATGTGCTGCAGGGGCGCTACAAAGCGGTGCTCGTCGATCGCGACGCTTACCTGCTGGAAGTGTCCCGCTATGTTGTTCTGAATCCCGTACGGGCAGGTCTCGTCGCCGATGTCGAAGGCTATCTCTGGAGCAGCTACCGGGCGATGATCGGCAAGGAGTCGCCTCCCGACTGGCTGGCGGTCGAGGCTACGCTCGAATCCTTCGGCAAGACCCCGGGGCGGACACGCAATGCTTATGCTCGATTTGTAAAAGACGGCGTCAACGATGGCTTCGATCTGGATGCCACGGTCCGCAATCAGATCTTTCTGGGCGACGAGTTGTTCGTCGAACGCATGGTGGCGCAAGCCGGGTCCAATACCCGTGAAGTCCCCAAGGCGCAGCGCCGAGTGAAATCGCTGAAAGCATACGAGCGCGAGCACAAGCACCGCGATGCCGCGATCCGTGCCGCCTACGACAGCGGCACCTACACACTGCCACAGATCGGCACGCACTTCGGTCTGCACTACTCGACCGTAAGCCGGATCGCGCGAGGTGTCGATCGGCGGGTTTCGTCAAGGAGCAAGACTTGACCCCAAGTTCCAGCAGGCCGCCGTTGAGTGGCCGTGCCGTGTCGCTGCGGCGACCTTCGCCATAACGGCGTGCGGCCGTGGCCTGTACCGCAACGGACAAGCCCATGATCGTGGCGAAGGCCATGAAATTGACGAAACCGGCGATGCCGACACCCGCCAGCGCCGGCGCGCCGAGCGCGCCAACCATCCAGGTATCGACGAGATTGAGCAGGTTCTGCGACATCAGCCCGCCGATGATCGGCAAGGCGATCCCCAGAACCGAAGCCGTGCGGTCGCGTGTCGGAAACAGGAGCATGTCTCAGCCTATCGCGAAACGGACGCGCGGACCGTGAAGCCAGCAGACGCCAACGGTGTTGGTATTGAACGTCGACTGCGGCGATCAGGCGTTTTTGACCATTGTTGCCGCATGCCCCAAGGGCTAGTCTTGGGACTTCGATCAGAGAGTCGTATCTCAAATGGGTATTCGGGGAAGGTTGACGGCCACGGGCCTGGCACTGCTGACACTGTCGGCCTGCGCCACCAATGAAGCCTTGACCGCTCCGGTGGAGGCCGAATCGGGGACCGTGCCGGTCTATCGCCGCGCCGATGTCGATCGTGACCCGATGGCGAGCAAGGATCGCTCCAGCGACTATCGCGAAATCTATTCCCCGCCCCCCGATGCCGTGCCACAGCGGCCACTGCCGCCCGCACCGGCGCGTCCGCCGGCGCCAGTGGCTTCGGCGAGCCCGACCAGCGGTCTGGAGTTGCCGGTACTCGCCAAGCCGGGCGAATGCTATGCCCGCGTGGTGATCCCTGCGCGCTTCGATACCACCAGCGAGCGCGTGCTCAAGTCTCCGCAAAGCGAGCGCATCGAAATCGAACCGGCGCGCTATGAGTGGGTGGAACAGCGCGTGATGGTCAAGCCGGAAAGCGAGCGCATCATCGAAGTGGCGCCGGCGCAGTACCGCTGGACCGAAGATCGCGTGCTGGTCACACCGGCCGGTGAAACGGTCGAGGAAGTGCCGGCTCGGTTTCATTGGGTCGAAGAACGCGAAATGGTCAAGCCGGCCACCCAGGTATGGAAGCCCGGCCGCGGCCTGATCGAGAAGGTCAACGATGCCACCGGCGAGATCATGTGCCTGGTGGAGGTGCCGGCCGAATATCGCACGATCCGCAAGAAGGTCATCGACGCGCCGGCCACTACGCGTCGCACCGCCACGGCGGCCGAATACAAGACCGTGCGCCGCCAGGAACTGGTGAAGCCGGCGGAAATCCGCCGCGAGACGATCCCCGCACAGTACGAGACCGTACGCGTGCGCAAACTGGTGTCCGCGGCACAGGAACGACGCATCGTCATCCCCGCCGAATATGAAACGGTGGAGCGTCAGGTCGAGGTGGCGTCCAGCCGCCTGGAATGGCGTTCGGTGCTGTGCGAAACCAATGCCGCGGCGGATACGATCCGCGATCTGCAGCGCGCACTGGCCAATACCGGCTACTCGCCCGGCAAGATCGACGGCAAGCTCGGTCCGGCCACGATGTCGGCAGTGCGCGCCTATCAGAACAGTGTCGGTCTGGCTCTGGGCGGTGTGACCAGCGAGACCCTCGATCGTCTCGGCGTTTCCCGCCAGATGCGATGAACGGGTCAGGCTCTAGCCTGTTGGGACCGCGACTGCTGGCCCTCGGCCTGTTCGCAGCCGTGGGGCCGGTCTGGGCTGCGTTCGAGGATGGCGTGCCGCTGCCGCCGGCCGCGCCAGCCGATGCGCAGGCCGGCGAATGCTGGGCGCTGGTACATGTGCCGCCGAGCTATCGCCCGGTGGAACGCCAGGTTCTGAAAACCGCCGCGAGTACGCGCACCGAATCCATTCCGCCGGTCTACGAGACGCGGACCGAGAAGGTCTGGGGCAAGGCCTATACCCGCACCGTGACGGTGACGCCAGCCGTGACCGAAACCCGCGAAGTGCAGACGCTGGTGCGCGAAGCCGGACCTCAGGAAGTCAAGATCGCGGCTCGCTATCGCTGGGTCGACGAGCGCGTTCCGGTCGGCGGCGGAACCGTGGTGCAACCGAACGCCGGCAGTACCGATGCCATGTGTCTGGTCGAGGCGCCGGCCGAATTCCTCGTGCAGCGCCGCCGCAAGCTGGTGGAGCCGGCGCGCACCGAGATACGCGAGATGCCGGCCCAGTACAAATCCGTGCGCGAAAAGCTCGTCGTCAGTGAGGCCGTGACCAAGACGGTGGAGGTGCCGGCCGGTTGGCGTACGCGCCGAATCAAGGAAATGGTCGAGCCGGCGCGCAGGATTCGCGTGGAGGTTCCGGCGGAGTACCGCATCGAGCGCCACGAGGTTCTGGCTCAGCCAGGGCGCGTGGAAGTGCGCGCGGTGTTGTGCGAGACCAATGCCACACCCGCCCTGGTGGTGGAACTGCAGCGCAATCTCAAGCGTGCCGGCTTCGATCCGGGCGCGGTGGACGGTGTGTTCGGACCGGGTACAGCCGAAGCTCTGCAGGCGTTCCAGTTGCGGCGCGGTTATGCCGTCGGCGGCGTCACCCAGGAAACCGCCGAAGCGCTCGGCGTGAAGCTGGACAGGGTCGCCTCTCGTTAAGCAGCACTGCATCAGCGTCGCGAGCGCAATCGCCTATGCCGCAGCGGCCTGGCCGCGATCGGACGCGCGTCAGAACCAGCGCCACTGCAATTCCATGCCGTATAACTGCGCTGCGGACCGTAACCACCGTAGACCGTGGTCAGGGCATCCAGGGCGTTGCCGAGGTCATAGGTCTCGTCAGCGAGATTGCGACCGTACAGCGCGATTTCCCAGCAACATCGGGGTCAACATCGGGGTCAGGTCTTGTTCCTTGCCAGATAACATCGGGGTCAGGTCTTGTTCCTTGCCAGATTGCCTCACAAACGTCGGGGTCAGGTCTTGTTCCTTGCCAAACTTCTTTGGCTTCGCTACGTTCCTCCGCATGGCCCGTCCTCTACGCATCGAATTCCCCGGCGCGATCCATCACGTGATGGCGCGCGGCAATGCCCGTCAAGCAATCTTCCTCAGTGACGAGGATCGCGCCGCCTTTCTCGACGGGCTCGGCCGGGTCTGCGGGCGACAGCAGTGGCGTGTGTGGGCTTGGTGCCTGATGGACAACCACTATCACCTGCTGATCGAAACGCTGAGTCCCTCCCTGTCGCGCGGCATGCGCGAAGTGAACGGGGTTTACACGCAAGCCTTCAATCGCCGGCACGGTCGTGTGGGGCATGTGCTGCAGGGGCGCTACAAAGCGGTGCTCGTCGATCGCGACGCTTACCTGCTGGAAGTGTCCCGCTATGTTGTTCTGAATCCCGTACGGGCAGGTCTCGTCGCCGATGTCGAAGGCTATCTCTGGAGCAGCTACCGGGCGATGATCGGCAAGGAGTCGCCTCCCGACTGGCTGGCGGTCGAGGCTACGCTCGAATCCTTCGGCAAGACCCCGGGGCGGACACGCAATGCTTATGCTCGATTTGTAAAAGACGGCGTCAACGATGGCTTCGATCTGGATGCCACGGTCCGCAATCAGATCTTTCTGGGCGACGAGTTGTTCGTCGAACGCATGGCGGCGCAAGCCGGGTCCAATACCCGTGAAGTCCCCAAGGCGCAGCGCCGAGTGAAATCGCTGAAAGCATACGAGCGCGAGCACAAGCACCGCGATGCCGCGATCCGTGCCGCCTACGACAGCGGCACCTACACACTGCCACAGATCGGCACGCACTTCGGTCTGCACTATTCGACCGTAAGCCGGATCGCGCGAGGTGTCGATCGGCGGATTTCGTCAAGGAGCAAGACTTGACCCCAAGTTCCGCTATGCTTGACCCCAAGTTCCTGACCCCAAGTTCCGCTAGAAATCGCCGGTGAGAAAATCAGCCTCGTTCGGGAATTTCGCAAGAGGCTCTTGCGTTATTCATTATTCGTCCGTCGGCTTGCCTGCATGGAATTTGCGGCCGGTGAACATCGCGGAAACGATGCCGCCACCTTCGCGCAGCTCGGTGATGACTACGGCTGCGATGTGCAGCGCTGCCATCACCAGCAGGGCGTAGAACCCGTAGACGTGGGCCGTCGCGAATGGACTGCGCAAGGCGCGCATGCTCGCGTAGGCTTTCTTGTCATACATCTCGGGCGAGTAGGGCACCAGACCCGAAGGCTCCACGCCGGGCGCAGCGATCCACTGCGCGAACCAGTGTCCGAGCGGCGGATAGTAAATGTCCGTGCCGGCGAGCAGCAGCCCGGTCAACGCCTGCAGCAAGAGCAGCGCGAGCAGCACGGCCACGCTGATCCGCCCGAGCGGATTGTGTCCGAGGTAGTGCTGCGGCCGGCCCGCGGCCAGCGAGGCGAGATAGCCGCGCAGGCTGGCGACGTATTGACGCCCTACCGGAAGCACCTGTTGCCAGCGGGCGTAGCGGTTGCCGACAAATGCCCACGCGATCCGCCCGCACAGGTTCATCACCAGCGCGTAGCCGATCCAGACGTGCGCGGTCTTGAGCGCAATCTTGCCGGCGTTGCTGACGCCCAGTGTGCCGCCATTAAGGATCACCAGACCGATGGCGGCCAGCCCAATCACGCACAGGGCATTGATCCAGTGGAACCACCGGGTCGGCGCGTCCCATACCCGATAGCTTCGCAGTTCGCTCATTGCGTCCGTCCCTGAAAGGATGCCGCGCACATACTGAAGGATCTGACGGGCAGCGCCTTGATGCGAGTCAATGCACGGCGTACCAAGGACGGGAAACCTGGAAACCTCATGGACAGATTTATCTTCCGTTCAATAAATCTGTCTCCCTTTTTGCACTGCATCTTGGCGCCTTTGCGCGAAAAATCCCCTTTCGAGCACGCCGTCCCTGTGTGCCCAAGCGCCAGCCCGGCATAATCGTCGGCATATTCAGGGATGGGGCGCCACTGTCGTCATGAGCGACAAATCCGAGTTATTGGCTTCACTCAAGATCGACCGTGGCGATCCGCCGTCCAATGACGGCCACTCGCGGGTGTGGATGTGGGGCGTGCTGGCCTTGCTCCTGATCGCGCTGATCATCGGCGGGACGCTGGTGTTCGGGCGCGACAAGGCGATCGAGGTCCGCAGCGCGGTGGCGCTGGCGGCCTCGTCCGGCGCCGCAGCCGGATCGGTGCTCGACGCCTCGGGCTATGTCGTGGCGCGCCGTCAAGCCACGGTCTCGGCCAAGATCACCGGCAAGGTCACCAAGGTGCTGATCGAGGAAGGCCAGCACGTGCAGGCCGGCGAAATCATGGCGGAGCTGGAGGACGCGACCGAGAGCGCCCAGCTCAATCTGTCGCGCGCCCGCCTGGAGGCTTCCCGCAGCGAGCTGCGCCAGTTGCAGGTGCAGCTCGACGATGCGCAGCGCACGTTGCGGCGCAATCGTGAGCTGGCCGAACGCAAGCTGGTCAGCCAGTCGCTGCTCGATACCTCGCAGGCCGAAGCGGAGGCGCTGGAGGCGCAGCTCGCCACCGCCCGCGAGAACGTGCGTGTCGCACAGCGTCAGGTCGACGTGAGTCAGCGCAATCTCGACGAAACCACGGTGCGCGCACCGTTTGCTGGCGTGGTCACGGTCAAGGCGGCGCAGGTGGGCGAAATCGTATCGCCGCTGTCGGCCGGCGGCGGCTACACTCGCACCGGCATCGGCACGATCGTGGACATGGACTCGCTGGAGATCGAGGTCGATGTCAACGAGAACTTCATCAACCGCGTGCAGTCCGGTCAGAAAACCACCGCCACCCTCAACGCCTATCCGGAATGGAAGATTCCGGCCCGCGTGATCGCGGTGATTCCGACGGCAGACCGCAGCAAGGCAACCATCAAGGTCCGCGTCGAGATTCTCGAAAAGGACGCGCGGATCCTTCCGGAAATGGGCGTGCGGGTGGCATTTCTCGGCGAGGAGCAGCCCCAGGGTGAAAAGCTCGAAGGCGTTTTGGTCGACGCGGCGGCCATCAAGAACGACGGCGGCGCCAAGGTGGTCTATTTGATTCGCGGCGACAGCGTGGAACGACGCGCCGTCACCACCGGCATCAAGCGCGGCGAACGGGTGCAGGTCACCGCCGGCCTGAGCCCGGGCAATCGCGTGGCCCTGGGGCCGCTCGATCAACTCAGCGATGGCAGCACGATCCGGATTGGCGAATAGTCATCAATCGAGGCTATCGTTTCGCGATTCGGCAGCGTTTTTGAACAGCGGCACCCTTGGAAGGGGCACATCGATGAACAGCACTCTGGTCAGCCTGAGCGGCGTTACCAAGTCCTATACGCGTGGCAAGGAAACGGTACAGGTGCTCGAAGCCCTGGATCTGGAGATCGCGCGCGGCGACTTTCTGGCGCTGATGGGGCCCAGCGGCTCCGGAAAAACCACCCTGCTGAACCTGATCGGAGGGCTCGACCAGCCGAGCGCCGGCTCGATCGCCGTGGACGGGCAACGCATCGATCAGCTGTCGTCCTCGAAACTGGCCGCCTGGCGCGCACATCACGTCGGCTTCGTGTTCCAGTTCTACAATCTGCTACCGGTGCTCAACGCGCAGCGCAACGTGGAGCTGCCACTGCTGCTGACCAAGCTTTCCGCGAGCCAGCGCAAGAAGAACGCCGAAGTCGCGCTGGACATCGTCGGCCTCAAGGATCGCGCAAAACACAAGCCGAACGAGCTTTCGGGTGGTCAGGCGCAGCGGGTGGCGATTGCCCGCGCCTTGGTGGCCGACCCCACCCTGCTGGTCTGCGACGAACCCACCGGTGATCTCGACCGCAAGACCGCCGACGAGATCCTGACGCTGTTGCAGGAACTCAATCGCACGCACGGCAAGACCATCATCATGGTCACGCATGACCCCAAGGCAGCCGAGTACGCGACGCACACGCTGCATCTGGACAAGGGCCGGCTGGTCACGGAAGCGGCGTGATGAAGTACTTTCCGCTGATCTGGGCAACGCTGTGGCGCAAGAAGGCGCGCACCCTGCTGACCCTGTTGTCGATCATCATCGCGTTCTTCCTGTTCGGCATGCTCCAGGGCGTCAACAGTGCCATCAATCACAGCGTGGAACTGGCCAATGTCGACCGCTTGATCTCGATCAACCGGGTGTCGCTGACCGAACCGCTGCCGATGTCCTACCTCTCGCAGATCAAGTCGGTGCCGGGGGTGGAGGCGGTGGCGTACTCATCGTGGTTCGGCTCGTATTACCAGGAACCCAAGCAGTTCGTGTTCGGCTCACCCGTCGACGCAGAGCTGTACTTTCCGATCGTCCCCGAGGTGAAGATTTCCGAGGAGGCGATCGAAAAACTCCAGCGGACGCGCACCGGCGCCGTGGTCGGCATTCCACTGATGGAGAAGTACGGCTGGGGCGTGGGCGATCGCATCCCGATCCAGTCCACGATCTGGACCAAGGCCGAAGACGGGACCTCCAACTGGGAGTTCGACATCGTCGGCACCTACGACGTGCCCGAGAACCCCAACCAGGCCAACGGCTTCTACTTCAACTACGAATACTTCGAGGAAGCCCGCGCCTTCACCAAGGGCACGGTCGGCTGGTATTTCCTCAAGCTCAGCGATCCGTCCCGCGCCGCCGAAGTGGCCAAGGCCATCGATGCGCGCTTCGCCAACTCCTCGGCGGAGACCAAGACCCAGAGCGAGAAGGAATTCCAGCAGTCGTTCATCAAGCAGTTCGGCGACATCAATTTCATTGTCAACGCGATTCTCGGTGCGGTGTTCTTCACGCTGCTGTTCCTCACCGGCAACACCATGATGCAATCCGTGCGCGAGCGCATTCCGGAGCTGGCGGTGCTCAAGACCCTGGGCTTCTCGGACGGTAAGGTCGTGAGCTTCGTCGTCATCGAGGCGCTGATGCTGTGCCTGTTGGCCGCCTTGATCGGTCTGGGACTGTCGGCGCTGGCCTTTCCGGCGCTCAAGGGTTTCATCGGCGAGGCCAGCCTGCAACGTGAGGTGATCGTCACCGGCATCAGTGCCGCGATCATGCTGGCGCTGGTTATCGCGCTGATGCCGGCATCGCGGGCACTGCGTCTTTCCATCGTCGACGCACTGGCCGGTCGTTGAGGAATACCGCATGAAACAGACGCTAGCCGTAACCCTGATGAACCTGCGCGCGATTCCGCAGCGCCTCGGCACCTCGCTGGTCATCGTCATTGGTATCGCCGGCGTGGTCGCCGTACTGGTGTCGGTGCTGGCGATGGCCGTGGGCTTTCACAAGACGGTGAGCAACACCGGCCGCGCGGACCGTGCTCTGGTCCTGCGCGGCGGATCGCAGGCCGAAATCAACAGCAGCCTCGCACGCGAAGACGTACAGACCGTGCTCGACGCGCCCGGCATCCGCCGCAACGCCGACGGCAAGCCGATCGGCTGCGGCGAGGCCGTCACCATCATCAGCATGAAGACCATTGCCGACGATTCCGACGCCAATGTCACGCTGCGCGGCACTTGCGACAAGCTGCAGGCGCTGCGGCCGGAACTGGAGATCGTGGCGGGCCGCATGTTCGAACCGGCGGTGCGCGAACTGATCGCCGGCGCCTCCGCCGCCAAGCAGTTCAAGAATTTGCAGATCGGCGATGAAATCGCATTTCGGGATTCCTCGTGGACCGTGGTCGGCCACTTCACCACCGGCGGTGACAGTCACGAATCGGAATTGCTCGGCGACATCGAAACGGTGCTTTCAGCCTATCGGCGCAACGGCTATCAATCGCTCACGGCGCTGCTCGAATCGCCGGACAGCTTCGCCGGCTTCAAGGATTCTTTGACGACCAACCCCACGCTCAAGGTCGACGTGCGCACCGAGCCGGAATACTACGCCGAGCAGTCCGAACAGCTGACCCAGCTCCTGAATTTTCTCGCCTATTTCGTCGGCGGCATCATGGCGGTCGGCGCGATGTTCGGTGCGCTCAACACCATGTACTCGGCGGTGTCGTCGCGTTCCGTGGAAATCGCCACGCTGCGTTCGATCGGCTTTTCGGCCATGCCGGTGGTCGTATCCGTGATCGTGGAGGCGATCATGCTGTCGCTGATCGGCGGGCTGATCGGCTCCGCGCTCGCCTGGTTGTTCTTCAACGGCAACGCCGTTTCAACCCTGGGCGGCGGCTTCAGCCAAGTGGTGTTCGAACTGACTGTCAGTCCCGGCCTGATCGCGACCGGCATCATCTGGGCCTGCGTCATCGGCTTGATTGGCGGACTGTTTCCGTCGATCCGCGCGGCGCGCCTGCCGATCGTCGACGCGCTGCGGGCCAACTGATGGCCGACGCCTTCATGGCTGCGGCCATCGCCGAGGCGCAGCACGGTCTTGCCGAGGGCGGCATCCCGATCGGCTCGATCATCGTCCATCGGGGCGAGATCATCGGCCGTGGCCACAACCGCCGAGTGCAACAGGGCAGTGTGGTGCTGCACGGGGAAATGGATGCATTCGAGAATGCCGGACGTCGCCCTGGCGCGGTGTACCGTGAATGCACGCTCTACACCACGCTGTCACCCTGCGCGATGTGCTCGGGGGCGATCCTGCTGTATGGAATCAGGCATGTCATCGTCGGCGAGAATCAATCATTCATGGGCGAAGAGGATCTGCTGCGCAGCCGCGGCGTACAGGTGGATGTGCTGCAGGACGCACAGTGCATCGCATTGATGGATCGTTTCATGCACGCCTCGCCGGAACTCTGGAACGAGGATATCGGCGTCTGATCGGCCTGATCCGTGCCTGCCGGCCTGCGGGCGCGAGCCGCAGCGATCACCACGCGGATAAGGTCTCATGTCCGATCACGTTGCCTCATCGGACACGCCCGGCGGCTTTTCCGGCGTCTCGAAACTGGGACTGTTTTGGCGTCCTGCTGTTCGCCAGCACCGCCTACTTCCTGTTCTGGGCGCTGGGATATACGGAACATCACCGCGGCGCAGCGATATCCATGCGCACAAGGCACTGGAGAACTGGGTGCCAATGATCGCCGCGCTGGACGCGACGATCATTTCCTTGATGCTGCTGCGCGGTGCTCGGCATCGGTCTGGTCAACCGCCAGACCAACTGGGGCCTGATGAAGCCGATCACGCTGCCGACGGCCGGCATCCTCAGCGCCGTGGCCTTCGTGATCCTGCGCAACGCGTTCTGAGCCGGCATTCAGCGACATCCGATGTCCGGCCCTAGAACGCTCCGGCGAAGAACCGCACTTGGTCTCCGCTGACCAGCGGATAGGCCATGCCGACTTCGAACTGCAGATTGACGAACCAGGTGATCTGCATGCGCAGGCCGACGCCAAGGGAGGCGTAGACGATCTTGTTGCTCGGATAGTCGACATCGCGCAGCGCGCTGCCGGCTTCGAACAAGGTCAGCAGGCGCAGCCAGTCCCAGTGGATCGGCCGCAGATACTCGACCGAACCGTAATACATGAAGTCCCCTTCGATCACTTCGCGATCGTAGCCCCGCAACATGCCCGACCCGCCGAGTTCGAAGGCCTTGGGTTCGCGCGACAACGGCCCGGCGTGATACCCGCCCAGGTCAGCGAGAAGATGCAGCGATTGATGCTCGACCTGCCCAACCTGCATGTAGCGCCGATACTGTGCGTAGTAATCGAGGTAGCTGTAGTCGGACAGCAACTGATCCCAGGAACCGGAGATGTTGGCGAGAAAACGTTCGCCGGTCAGGCTGTAGATATGGTCGTGGACGTCATTGTACGAAACCTTTCCGATCAGGCCGCTCGCCGAGCCCTCCGGCTCCGGTGCGAATTCACCGCTGGAGGTCTGACTCTTCCAGAGCAGGCCACCGCCCACTTTCCAGCCCTGCGACGGCGGGCCGTTTTTGTTGAGCGAATGCGTCATCACCACGCTGAAGCCCTCCTTGTTTTCCTGGTATTCGTCCCCTTCGAGGGTGGTCGAGGTCTGCCTGCTGTGGTTGGCCGAGAACGCCAGCGAATTCCGTGTGCCGCGCAGGAACGGAATGTTGTAGTCAAAGTGGTAGTTGTAGGAGCTGTCCTTGTCTTCGCGCTGATAGTCCCGGCGCACGGCCAGGGCACTGAGGCTGTGGTTGAGCCCCCAGACGTTGTCCCAGCGGATCTGCATGCCCAGTCCGGTGTCGCCGTCCGAGTTGGCCTCGATCCTCGGGATCGGCAGCACGTACCATTTTTCACGCACGGTGAAGATCACGCGCACACCATCGTCCTGCGCTTCCTGCCGCACGGAGACTTCACGAAACAAACCGAGGTCCTGGATCGCCTGACGGCTGCGGTCGATGCGCTCGGGATCGGCCGGCTCTCCGACCGCGATCAACAGTTCGCGCTGCATCGTGATCTCGCGCGTCACCGAATTGCCTGCGTAGACGATGGCCTTGATCGGCGGGTACTCGGTCGCGGTCTGCGCAGATGCCAGCTGGGCCATGGCGAACAGTGGCATCACGCCCAGCCAGAATCTCATACGCGCGCCAGCTCCACAAAGCTGTAGCCGTGATCGTGATGCGCGTCGGCCGGGTGCGTCTGGCGATCCAGCTCGCGCCACTGTCCGCTGTCGAATTCAGGGAAGCGGGTGTCACCTTCGACCTCGGCGTCCACTTCGGTGAGATACAGGCGCCGCGCAAACGGCAGGGTCTGGCGATAGATTTGCGCGCCGCCGATCACCATCGCCTCGCGCCCATCGAGTGCGGCTAGCGTATCGTCCAGCCGATTGAACACGCGGGCGCCTTCGGCGACGTAAGCGGGATCACGTGTCAGCACCCAGTTGTCGCGGTTGGGCAGCGGACGTCCCAGCGACACCCAGGTCTTGCGTCCCATCAGCACGATGCGGCCTTCGGTCAGTCGCTTGAAATGCTTGAGATCGTTGGGCAGCCGCCACGGCAGATCGCCGTCACGGCCGATCACGCGATGACGATCCATCGCCGCGATCAGGTTCAGGCTGGCCGCTTCTCTGCGCTCATTGGTCATCGCCGCATCATCCCCTTCTGGAATCACCCGCAAGATTCAGCCTGTAGTCAAAACAACGGAGAGCCTGCCTCCAATCCCAGCCGTTCGGACCCGCCTCGAGTCAAACAGCGCTGACTGGCTGAACGCGCACCGCCTCGCGCTCAATAACCGTGTGGCGCTCGTGCCCTAACCCACCCTCTAATGCGACTGGAGCGTCCGGGATTGTGCTTTTGCGCTTGCGGACTCAGGCTGAACGTGGCGCCACTGCGCTGCCCCCCGCCCCTAAACTGCGACCTCAGCTGAAATTGGGGGATGCGGGTCGTAGTCGACCAGGTCGATATCCTCGATGCGATAGTCGAACAGGCTGGTCACGCCCGGCCGGATTTTGAGTGAGGGGAAGATCCTCGGCTGACGTTCGAGCTGGGTGCGCGCCTGCTCCAGATGATTGCTGTACAGGTGCACGTCCAGCCCATACCAGACGATCTCGCCCACCCGATAGCCCGATTGTTCCGCCAGCAGATGCGTCACCAGCGCCAGATTGGCAATGTTGAACGGCAGGCCCAGCAGACTGTCCACCGAACGCTGGATGCAGGCGCCAGACAGGCGGCCATCGGAACTCACGAAGAACTGATATTGCTTGTGGCAGGGCGGCAGCGCCATCTGATCGAGTTCCGCGACGTTCCAGGCATCCCAGATGATGCGCCGTGAGGACGGATTCTCCTTGAGCAGACGCAGAACCTCGGCCACCTGATCGATCTCGCCTCCGTCGCTGGTCTTCCAGTGGCGCCATTGCGCGCCGTAGACGGGTCCGAGATCGCCCCAGCGCGCGGCAAAGTCCGCGTCCGCGACGATGCGCTGCTCGAACTCGGTCTGCGTGAGATTGTCACTGGTCTCCTCGCGATAACGACGCAAGGGCCAGTCGGTCCAGATACGCACGTTCTGCTGCAGCAGTTCACGGATGTTGCGGCCGCCCGAAAGCATCCACAGCATTTCCTTGAAGGCAGTTTTCCAGTACACGCGCTTGGTCGTGAATACCGGAAAGCCCCGCGCCAGATCGAAGCGCATTTCATAACCGAACAGGGCTCGGGTGCCGACGCCGGTACGGTCCAGGCGAAGATCGCCACCCGCGATCAATCGCCTCAAAAGTTCAAGATATTGCTGTTCGGGATGCATGGCCGTGACCGATAGGCGGGAAACTGAACGCTCAGCTTATCGCTTGTGTCCGCACGCCACGCCGGTAGGCCATCGCCATCAGGATCAGACCGCCAATCCACATCGGCGCCGACAGCACCATGCCCATCGTGATCCAGCCGGTGCCGAGCAGGTAGTCGATCTGCTGGTCCGGCAGGCGCACCGTTTCCACCAGGGTTCGGAACAGGCCATAGAGCACAAGAAAGGCGCCGGATACGGCCATGCGGGGTTTCGGCTTGCGCGAAAAAAACCACAGCAGCGCAAGCATCACCAGGCCTTCGAGCAAGGCTTCATAGAGCATCGAGGGATGCCGCGGCAGCTGCTCCGGGTCCTTGGGGAAGACCATGGCCCACGGCAGCGTGCTCGGCGCGCCCCACAGTTCCTGATTGATGAAGTTGCCGATGCGGCCGCAGAACAGGCCGAACGGCACCAGCGGCGCAATGAAATCGGTGATGTCGAAGAACGTCATCCGGATATGGCGCGCATAGATCGCGGCCGCCACCATCACCCCGATCAGGCCGCCATGAAACGACATGCCGCCTTCCCAGATGCGGAAGATCACCAGCGGGTGATGAATGAATGTTTCGAGGTTGTAGAAGAAGGTGTAACCGACCCGGCCGCCGAGGATCACCCCGAGCACCAGATAGAACAGCAGATCACCGACGCGCTCGCGTGGCCAGTTCCATTGCGGCTGGCGGGCGCGGATCGTTCCCAGCCACCAGCAGCCCCAGAAACCCACAAGATAGGAAATACCGTACCAGTGAATCTGGATCGGTCCGATGGAGAGGGCGACAGGGTCCCAGCCAGGGTGCTGAATCATGGGTGCGAATTCTACGCGATCGCAGATGACAGGCGGCACTCCGATTGCCGCGCCGCGACAAATGATTGAACGATTGGCCGGCGCCGTGCATTAATCGGCATAATGGGGAATCCACATAAGCTCAGAGACTCCAGCCATTGGACTGCGAACAGCCCAAAGGACTAGGCGACGAACCGCCCGAAGCAGTACTCGGTCCCCTCCTCGTCCAGCTGCGAGGCGCGGTTTTCAATGCGCTCGAAAAGAAGCTCGCACCGCTTGAGCTGACCGCGGCCCAGTTCGGCGTGGTGGTCAACCTGGCCCGAGGCCGGGCGGAAACACCCAGTGAGCTGTGCCGCCTGATGGATTACGACCGTGGCGCCATGACCCGCCTGCTCGATCGTATCGAAGGCAAGGACATCATCCAACGCATCCGCTGCCGCGATGATCGCCGCTCGGTCAAACTGCGCCTGACCGAGAAAGGCGCCGGCCTGGTTCCGCTGGTGATGCCGCTGGTCTACGAGGTCTATCGCAATGGACTCAAGGACTTTTCGAGCAGCGAACGCGACCGGCTTCTTGAGGATTTGCGCAGGTTGCTTGACGCCCTCTGAGGTTTTCTTGCTATATTTGCTGCCTAGGCTATTACAGCCTTCGAAATATTTTTGGCACGAGGTCGGCGACGAATTCCGATGAACGACCGCGAACAACGGACGCTGGCGCAGTTGCACTTGCGCTTCCCGGGCCAGCACATCAGCGCGGACGGTCTCAAGCTGATTCATCGGGGCCGCTTCGCCAACGCGCATGTCTACCGCTATCGCAAGGGCGCGCTGGACCTGATCGTGAAGGACTTCTCGCACTGTCCGTGGTGGATACGCCTCAGCGCTGGGCCCTACTTCGTGCATCGCGAGCTGCGCACGCTCGATCGCCTGCGAGGACTGCCCGGCGTCGCCAGCCGTCGTTTTCGGCTCAGCGCGATCGCCCTGGCCTATCCGTTCATGCCCGGCCAGCCGTTGAGCGCGGTGCGGCGCGCCGCTGGCACCTTGCCGGCGAGTTTCTTCCGCAATCTGGAGACTCTGGTGCTGAAAATGCACGAACGGGGCATCGTCCATCTGGACATGCGCAATCTGTCGAATGTGCTGGTCGGCACCGACGGACAGCCCTACCTGATCGACTTTCAGTCCGCCATCGACCTGCACGGCCTGCCGAACCTGCTCAGCACGGTGCTCGAATCGGTGGATCTTTCAGGCGTGTACAAGAGCTGGCTGCGGGTAGGCGCCGAGCCGCTGGATCAGGCCCGTCTGGAATTTCTGGATCGGTTCAACGAACTGCGTCGCCTGTGGGTCTTCAGGGGCTATCCCCTGACGCGGCTGTTCGAGCGCATTCGCGATGCCCTGGGCCTGTAAGCCCTATCCATCACTCACATGCGCAATGAAACCCTTGAGGTAGCGCGTTTCCGGCATCGCCGGATGCACCGGATGATCGGCTCCCTGCGCCAGCGTCTCCAGCAATTGCAGACGACGCCCGAGTCCGCGCGACTCGCGCAACAGCACACGCTGCAATTGCGCCTCGTCGAGATGAAACGAGCAGGAGCAGGACACCAGAATGCCATCGGCCGGAAGCAGTTGCATCGCCGCGCGATTGAGTGCCGCGTAGTGGCCGAAGCCCGCGTCGAAATCCTTGCGGCGCTTGACCAGCGCCGGAGGGTCGACAACCACAACATCGAATTCGAGGCCTTCGGCGTGCAGCCGCTTGAGCCGCTCCAGAGCATCGCCCTGCATCGTCTCAACGACCACACCATTGGTTTGGGCATTGGCCCGCACGGCCGCCAGCGCCGGCTCCGAGCTGTCGATGGCTGCCACCTGGCTCGCTCCGCCAACCGCAGCGCGCACACCCCAGCCACCGGCATAGCAGAACACGTCGAGCACACGCTGGCCGGGAACGTAACGCATGAAGCGATCACGGTTGTCGCGCTGGTCGTAGAACCAGCCGGTCTTCTGGCCACTGTCCAGTGCCGTACCGAAGCGCACGCCGGATTCCAGCAATTCGACCTCGGGCGGCGGATCACCGGCCGCCTCCACATACAGCGGCAGGCCTTCGGCCTCGCGCGCAACACCGTCATTGCGCAGCCAGATGCCACGCGGTTGCAGTACCACCGTCAGTGCGTCGACGATTTCGGACTTGAGCCGCTCCATGCCGACCGTCCCGACCTGCACGACCAGAACATCACCGTAGCGATCCACGACCACGCCCGGCAGGCCATCACCCTCGCCATGCACGAGCCGGTAGTAGGGCTCGGGATACAGGCGGTCGCGCAGGGCCAGTGCGCTGCGCAATCGCCGAATGAACCAGTCGGTATCGACCGGCCGGTCGCTGCGACTGCTCAGCAGACGTGCGCACAGCAGATTCTTGGGATGCACGTAGGCCAGGCCCAGGGACTTGCCGCGTGCGTCCTCGAGTCGGCACAGATCGCCCGGCGCAAACGCCGACAGCGGCGTGGCCGTGGTGTCGATCTCATTGGAGTACACCCACAGATGGCCGGCCCGAAGGCGACGGTCTTCACGCGGCTTGAGACGCAGCGTGGTCGGCGGCGAGACGCGGTGGTCGACCATGGTGGTGTTGATCAGGGTAGGGCTTGCCTTATGATAGACGCATCAAGCCATGGTTCCGCCCGACCGCCGCAACCCGCGACGCCGCCGGCACGGAGCCCCGCGAGATGGAGATTCACGCCGTGAAGCTTCTGAACTCGCTGTCGCCAGAAACGTGGTCCTTGCTGACTTACGTGATTGGGGTGGTCACGATGTGCGCCTTGATGTTGGCGCTGTCGGCCTTGCTTGGGGGGCGCAGTCGCGGTCGCGCCAAGGAGATTCCGTTCGAATCCGGAATCGTCGGCGCCGGCTCCGCACGCCTGCGCCTGTCCGCCAAGTTCTATCTGGTCGCGATGTTCTTCGTGATCTTCGATGTCGAAGCCCTGTTCCTCTACGCCTGGGCGATCTCGGTGCGCGAAGCCGGCTGGGCCGGATTCATCGAGGCGACGATCTTCATCGTGATACTCGGTGGCAGCCTCGCCTACCTGTGGCGCATCGGCGCGCTCGAATGGGCGAATCGCAGGGCCTACAGCACCAAAGCCACCGCCGTTCCTCCCGAGAATCCCTGAACCCCATGGAATACACGCTGACCCGCATCGACCCGAACGCCCCGGCGCAGAAGTATCCGGCCGGCACGCGCGAACGCGTCGGCGACCCGGTGGAATCGATGGTCCATCGCAACATCTTCCTCGGCAAGCTGGAGGACATCCTCCACGGCGCCGTCGGCTGGGGGCGCAAGAATTCGCTGTTCCCCTACAACTTCGGGCTGTCCTGCTGCTATGTGGAAATGGCCACGGCCTTCACGCCCACGCATGACATGGCTCGCTTCGGCGCCGAGGTGATCCGCGCCTCACCGCGGCAGGCCGACGTGATCGTCATCGCCGGCACGGTGTTCCAGAAAATGGCGCCGGTGGTACAGCAGCTCTACGAACAGATGCTGGAACCCAAGTGGGTGATTTCGATGGGCTCCTGCGCCAACTCCGGCGGCATGTACGACATCTACTCCGTGGTTCAGGGCGTGGACAAGTTCCTGCCGGTGGACGTCTACGTGCCGGGCTGCCCGCCGCGCCCGGAGGCGTTTCTGGCCGGGCTCAACATGCTGCAGGACTCCATCGGCAAGGAGCGCCGGCCGCTGTCCTGGGTGGTCGGCGAACAGGGCGTGTACCGGCCGATCGAACCCTCGCGCAAGGACCGCATGCGCGCCGAGCATCAGGCGCAGACGACGCTGCGGACGCCCGATCAGGTCTGATGGCGGACGATCTGCCACAGGCCCCAGCGACTCCGGGAACCCGGCACGAAATCGTGCGCGAACTGCATGCGCGCTTCGGCGCCGATGCGTTTCAATTCCAGGCCACGCGCGACGGCATGCCGACGCTGTGGCTGGACCGCGCGCGGATTCCAGAAGTGCTGCGTTATCTCAGGCGCGAGGCGCCTTCGCCGTATTCGATGCTCTACGACCTCACGGCCGTGGACGAGCGCCTGCGCACGCATCGTGACGGGCTGCCGGCCTCCGCGTTCACCGTCGTCTATCAACTGCTGTCGATCGGCCGCGACGCGGACCTGCGGCTCAAGGTGGCACTGGACGAGAACGCGCTGTCGCTGCCCAGCGTAGTGTCGGTCTATCCCAACGCCAACTGGTACGAACGCGAGGTCTGGGATCTGTTCGGCATCGTTTTCGACGGCCATCCGCACCTGAGCCGCATCCTGCTGCCGCCGACCTGGGAAGGCCATCCGCTGCGCAAGGACTATCCCGCTCGTGCCACCGAGTTCGACCCCTACGCGCTGGACGCAGCCAGGCAGGACCTTGAGCAGGAAGCCCTGCGCTTCAGGCCCGAGGACTGGGGCATGAAGCGCGGCACCGCGGATGAGGACTTCATGTTCCTCAACCTGGGCCCGAATCATCCGTCGGCCCACGGCGCCTTCCGCATCGTGCTGCAACTCGACGGCGAGGAGATCGTGGACTGCGTGCCGGACATCGGCTACCACCACCGCGGCGCCGAGAAAATGGGCGAGCGCCAGTCCTGGCACACCTTCATTCCGTACACCGACCGCATCGATTATCTCGGCGGGGTGATGAACAACCTGCCCTACGTGCTGGCAGTGGAAAAGCTCGCCGGCATCGAGGTGCCGGAGCGCGTCAAGACGATGCGCGTGATGCTCTCGGAGTTCTTCCGCATCACCTCGCACCTGCTGTTCTTCGGCACCTATCTGCAGGACCTCGGCGCGATGAGCCCGGTGTTCTACGCCTTCGTCGATCGGCAGAAAGCCTACGACGTGATCGAAGCTCTGACCGGTTTCCGCATGCACCCGGCATTCTTCCGCATCGGCGGCGTCGCCATGGACCTGCCGAACGGCTGGGACCGGCTGGTGCGCGAGTTCGTCGAGTACTTCCCGCCGCGTCTCGCCGAATACGAAAAGGCGCTGGTGAAGAACGGGCTGGTCAGGGCGCGCACCATCGGCGTGGCCGCCTACGACAGCGAGTCGGCGATGGATTGGGGCATCACCGGCGGCGGCCTGCGCGCCACCGGCGTCAACTACGACCTGCGCAAGGCGCGCCCCTACTCCGGCTACGAGAACTTCGACTTCGAGGTCCCGCTGGGCAGCAATGGCGACTGCTACGACCGCCTGTGCCTGCGCGTCGAGGAAATGCGCCAGTCCACACGCATCATCCAGCAGTGTCTCGAAAACATGCCGCAAGGCCCGTTCAAGGCCGACCATGCGCTGACCACTCCGCCGCCGCGCGAGCGCATGCTGGCGGACATCGAAACCCTGATCACCCACTTCCTCGGCGTGTCCTGGGGGCCGGTGATTCCGCCCGGCGAAGCCAGCGTCATGATCGAAGCCACCAAGGGACTCAACAGCTATTACCTCACATCGGATGGCAGCACCATGAGCTATCGCACGCGCATCCGCACGCCGAGCTTCGCCCACCTGCAACAGATCCCGCACGTGATTCGCGGGCAGATGGTGCCGGACCTGATCGCGTATATCGCGAGCATCGACTTCGTGATGGCCGATGTCGACCGCTGACACCAACGTCGTGAAACTCGCGGACCTGCCGAAACCGCAGGACTTCCGCCTGAGCGAGACCGAGCGCGAGGATATCCTGCACGAGATTTCGCAGTACCCCGAAGCTCGCGCCGCCTCGATCGAGGCACTCAAGATCGCGCAGCGCCGGCTCGGCTGGGTGCCGGACGCGGCGATCGCCGAAGTCGCGACGCTGCTGGGCGTCTCCACGGCCGAACTCGACGGCGTCGCCACCTTCTACAATCTGATCTACCGCCAGCCGGTGGGCCGCCACGTGATCACGATCTGCGATTCGGTGGCCTGTTATCTGACCGGCTACGAGGCCACCCGCGACGCGCTGATCGAGACCCTCGGCATTCAACCCGGCCAGACCACGGCGGACGGGCGCTTCACCCTGCTGCCGATCTGCTGTCTCGGCGCCTGCGACCACGGCCCGGTGCTGATGATCGGTGAGGACACCCATCTGGACGTGACGCCGGACACCGTGCCGGCGATGCTGGAGGCCTACGAATGAGCGCCACCGACAAGACCGCGCTGACGCACCCGCTGACCCACAGCATCGCGCCGGATCGCGCCCCGCTGGACTTCGCGGGCTACCAGTCCGTCGGCGGCTACACCGGCCTGAAGAAAGTCCTCGCCGGCATCGCGCCGACGGAGGTGCAGGCCCAGGTCAAGGAAGCGAACCTGCGCGGCCGCGGCGGCGCCGGCTTTCCCACCGGCGTGAAGTGGAGCTTCGTGCCCATGGGCGAGGACGCGCCGCCACTCAAGTACATCGTCTGCAACGCCGACGAAATGGAGCCCGGCACCTTCAAGGACCGGCTGCTGATGGAGGCCGCGCCGCATCAGCTGGTCGAAGGCATGATCGTCTCCGGCTACGCCATCGGCGCCAGCACCGGCTACATCTTTTTGCGCGGCGAATACGTGCTCGCCGCCAGACACCTGCGCGCGGCCATCGCCGAAGCGCGTGAGGCCGGCTACATCGGCAACAACATCGGCGGCAGCGGCTGGGATTTTGATCTGCACGTGCACACCGGCGCCGGCCGCTACATCTGCGGCGAGGAAACCGCGCTGCTCAACTCCCTGGAAGGCCGCCGCGCCAACCCGCGCGCCAAGCCACCGTTTCCGCAGGTCGCCGGTCTGTGGGGCCGGCCCACCGTGGTCAACAACGTGGAAACCATTTGCAACGTGCCGCACATCATCGCCCACGGCGCGGACTGGTTTCGCGGCCTGTCGCAGGGCAAGAGCGAGGACGGCGGCACCAAGCTCTACGGCGTCTCCGGCAAGGTCAAACATCCCGGCGTGTGGGAACTGCCGATCGGCAGCAGCGGCCGCGAGATTCTCGAACTGGCCGGCGGCATGAAGGACGGCTACCAGCTCAAGGCCTGGCTGCCGGGCGGCGCCTCCACCGACTTCCTGTTGCCCGAACACCTGGACGTGCCAATGGACTACGGCTCCATCGGCAAGGCCGGCAGCCGCCTCGGCACCGGCCTGATGACCGTGCTCGACGACCAGGCCAGCCTGCTCGGTACGCTGGTGAACCTGGAAATCTTCTTCGCGCGCGAATCCTGCGGCTGGTGCACACCCTGCCGAGACGGCCTGCCCTGGACCGTGAAGATCCTGCAAGCGCTGGAAAGCGGCGAAGGCGAACCGGGCGACATCGAGATGCTCGAATCGATGACCTCCGACCTGTGGATGGGCAAGACCTTTTGCGCGCATGCGCCCGGGGCGATGGAACCGCTGCAATCGGCGATCAAGTTCTTTCGACCGGAGTTCGAGGCCGGGATACGGGCCGCTGGTCGCTCTGATCACGGACGTGGTGATTCCGATGTGAGGGCCGCGTGATGGGTAAGCGCGGCAATGTTCGGCTGGTCGGACCCGGAAAAAGCCGTAGGGTAGGCAAAGGCCAAAGGCCGTGCCCACGCGTAGCGCCGCGCACGTTTCCGCGTGGGCACGCTTCGCTTTGCCCACCCTACGCAGGACCGGGGACCCTGGTCCCGCACGCCCGGAGGGCGAGCTGATGGCCACCATCCACATCGACAAAAAACAATACGACGTCGACGGCACTGACAACCTGCTGCACGCCTGCCTGTCGCTGGGCCTGGACATCCCCTACTTCTGCTGGCACCCGGCGCTCGGCAGCGTCGGCGCCTGCCGCCAGTGCGCGGTCAAGCAGTACAAGGACGCCGACGACACGCGCGGCCGCATCGTCATGTCGTGCATGACGCCGTCCTCGGACGGCAGCTACATCTCCATCGACGATGCCGAAGCCAAGGCCTTCCGCAAGACCATCGTCGAATACCTGATGTCCAACCACCCGCACGACTGCCCGGTGTGTGAGGAAGGCGGTCACTGCCACCTGCAGGATGTCACGGTGATGACCGGCCATGCGCGGCGGCGCTACCGCTTCGCCAAGCGCACGCACAGGAACCAGGACCTGGGGCCGTTCATCGCCCACGAGATGAACCGCTGCATCGCCTGCTACCGCTGCGTGCGCTATTACAACGACTACGCCGGCGGCACCGACCTCGGCGTGTTCGGCACCGCCAGCAACGTCTACTTCGGCCGTGCCACCGACGGCACGCTGGAAAACGAATTCTCCGGCAACCTCACCGAGGTCTGCCCCACCGGCGTGTTCACTGACAAGACCCACTCCGAGCGCTACGTGCGCAAGTGGGACATGCAGTTCGCGCCCAGCATCTGCGGCGGCTGCTCGATGGGCTGCAACACCTCGCCGGGCGAGCGCTACGGCGAAATCCGCCGCGTGGAGAACCGCTACAACAGTGATCTGAATCATTACTTCCTGTGCGACCGCGGCCGCTTCGGCTATGGCTACACCAACCGCAAGGACCGGCCGCGGCGCATTCGCATCACGGTCGACGGCGCCACCCGCGAACTCGACACCGACGAAGGCCTGGACGCCGCCACCCGCCTGCTCGGCGGCGCCCGCCGCGTCATCGGCATCGGTTCGCCGCGCGCCAGCCTCGAAGCCAACTTCGCCTTGCGCCAACGGGTGGGCGCCGACAACTTCTCGACCGGGCTGTCCGCGCGCGAACACCAGCTCACGGGACTGATCCTGCAATTGCAGCGCGAGCTGCCCATCGCCAACGCCACGCTGCGCGGCGTGGAAACCCGGGACGCGGCGCTGGTACTCGGCGAGGACGTAATGCAGACCGCGCCGCGTCTGGCGCTGGCGCTGCGCCAAACGGTGCGCAGCGCGGGTCTCGCCAAGGCGATCGAGAAGAAGGTGCCGCCGTGGCAGGCCGATGGCGTGGAGGACGTGCGCGACGGCGCGATGCATCCGCTGTTCATCGCCACACCCACCGACACCCGCCTCGACGACATCGCCGCCGACACCGTGCGCGCCGCACCAGCCGACCTGGCAGCGCTGGGCTATGCGGTGGCGCGCATCATCGACAATTCCGCGCCGGCCATCGGCGGGCTGGACGAGGAAGCGCAGGGCCGCGCCCAGACCATCGCCGAGGCCCTGCTGGCCAGCGAACAACCGCTGATCGTCTCCGGCACCGGCTGCGACAGCGGCGCCGTGATCGAGGCCGCCGCCAATGTCGCGCTGGCCCTGTACCGGCGCGGCAAGCCGGTCGAATGGGTGCTGATCGCCCCCGAAGCCAACAGCCTGGGCGTGCGTCTGATGGACGGCGTGGACGTGGACACCGCGCTGGGCTGGCTCGCGGCCGGCGAGGCCGACACCGTGCTGGTGCTGGAGAACGACCTGTATCGGCGCGCGCCACGCGCGACGGTGGACACGGCGCTGAGCAACAAGACCCTGCTGGTAATCGACCATCAGATGCACGAAACCGCGCAGCGCGCCAAGCTGCTGCTGCCGGCGGCCACGCTGTTCGAAAGCGACGGCACGCTGGTGAATTACGAAACCCGCGCGCAGCGCTTCTTTCAGGTGTTCGATCCAAGCTATTACGACGCCGGCAACGAGGTGCGCGAGTCCTGGCGGTGGATGCAGGACCTTGGCGCCGGTGACGCCGGCAACTCCACACGCCCTCCCCCTCTCCCTCTGGGAGAGGGCCGGGGTGAGGGCGAGCGTCCGAAATCAGCGGATTCGCCAGAACGAGCGCCGAGCGCCCTCATCCCCAGCCCTTCTCCCGGAGGGAGAAGGGAGCATTCGGTATGGAACTCGCTGGACGAAGTGACGGCCGCCTGCGCGCTGGCGGTTCCGGCGCTGGCCGGCATCGTCGGCGCCGCTCCGGGCGCGGCCTTCCGCTACGAGGGCATGAAGATGGCGCGTGAGCCGCACCGCTACAGCGGGCGCACGGCGATGCGCGCCAATCTGTCGGTGCACGAACCGCGGGCGCCGCAGGACCCGGATTCGGCGCTGGCGTTCTCGATGGAGGGTTATCAGGGCACGGCCAAACCGGCCTCACTGATCGCCTTCGCCTGGGCACCGAACTGGAACTCGCCGCAGGCCTGGAACAAGTTTCAGGACGAAGTCGGCGGCGCGCTGCGCATCAATCCGCCCAGCGAGCACCTGATCAAAAGCAGCGGCTCCGGCGACTACCGCGCCTGGAGCAGCCCGGCGCCAGCCGAAGGCCCGGTCGCCCTGCCGCTGCATCACATCTTCGGCAGCGACGCGCTGTCGGCCCGCGCCGCGCCGATCGCCTCGCGCATGCCGGCTGCCTATGTGGCGCTGCATCCGGACGATGCCTCCCAACTCGGTCTTGCCGAAGGCGCGTCCGTGAAAATATCGCTGGATGGCACCGCCACCACCCTGCCGTTACGCCTCGACGACAGCCTGATGCCGGGACAGGTGGGCCTGCCGCGCGGACTGCCCGGCGTGCCGTATTTCGACGGCGGCGCGGCGATTCAACTGGGAGTGAATGGATGACCTCCTTCACTCACCGACCCACAGGCATGCTCCCTTCTCCCTCCGGGAGAGGGCTACACCCACGAACGACAATGGGCGTACCGACATGATCGAACGCCTCTGGACACCCGAATTCCAGGCGGTGTTCTTCGCCACCCTGCAGGCCGGCGTGCTGCTGCTGGGCGTCACCATCGTCTCCGCCTGGACGATCTGGTGGGAACGCCGCCTGCTCGGCTTCTTCCAGGACCGGCTCGGCCCGAACCGGGTCGGCCCACTGGGCCTGGGTCAGGTCATCGCCGACATGCTCAAGATGTTCTTCAAGGAGGACTGGACGCCGCCGTTCGTCGACAAGCCGACCTTCCTGCTGGCGCCGTTCATCTCGCTGGCGATGATGCTGCTGATGTTCCTGGTAGTGCCGCTGACGCCGGACATCCGCGTGGCCGACCTGGACATGGGCGTGCTGGTATTCCTGGCGCTGGCCGGACTCGCGGTCTACGCGGTGATGCTGGCCGGCTGGTCGTCCAACAACAAGTACGCGCTGCTCGGCGGCCTGCGCTCCACCGCGCAGACCATCACCTACGAGGTGTTCCTGGGCCTGGCGCTGATGGGCACGGTGATGCTCGCCGGCTCGTTCAGGCTCGGCGATATCGTCGAGGCGCAACGCGGGCTGTGGTTCGTGGTGTCGCAGTTTCCCGGCTTCATCCTGTTCGCACTGGCCGGTATCGCCGTGGTCCACCGCGCGCCCTTCGACCTGCCGGAAGCCGAATCCGAACTGGCGGATGGCTACCACATCGAATATTCGAGCATGAAGTTCGGCATGTTCATGGTCAGCGAATACGTCGGCGTGGTCGTGATCTCGGCGCTGCTGACCACGTTCTACTTCGGCGGCTGGCTGGGCCCCGGCTTTCTGCCGCCGCTGGCCTGGTTCTGCCTCAAGACCTTCTTCTTCATGTGTGTGTTCATCCTGCTGCGCGCCTCGCTGCCGCGCCCGCGCTACGACCAGATGATGGCGGCGGGCTGGAAATTCTGCCTGCCGCTGGCGCTGATCAATCTGCTGGCGACCGGCGCGATCGTGCTGCTCAAGGACGGAGGGCTTTCGTGAAAGCAATCCTCATCGGCATCTTCACCAATCTGCGCACCATCTGGGTCGTGTTCACGCATCTGTTCCGCAAGCACGACGTGATCGAGTATCCCGAGGTCAAGCCCTACATGCCGCCGCGCTACCGCGGCCGTATCGTGCTCACGCGCGACCCGGACGGCGAGGAACGCTGCGTCGCCTGCAATCTGTGCGCGGTGGCCTGCCCGGTGGCCTGCATCTCGCTGCAGAAGGCCGAGCGCGAGGACGGGCGCTGGTATCCGGAGTTCTTCCGCATCAACTTCTCGCGCTGCATCTACTGCGGTTTCTGCGAGGAGGCCTGCCCGACGTCCTCGATCCAGCTCACGCCGGACTACGAGATGGCGGACTACAAGCGCCAGGACCTGGTCTACGAAAAGGAGGACCTGCTGATCGCCGGCCCCGGCAAGGATCCCAACTACAACTTCTACCGCATTGCCGGTCTGGAGATCGCAGGCAAGCCCAAGGGCGGCGCGCGCAACGAGGCGCAGCCGGTGGATGTGAAGTCCCTGCTGCCATGAACGGATCGGACTGAACATGGAATTCGTCTTCTACAGTGCCTCGATCATCGCCCTGTTCGCGGCCCTGCGTGTGGTCACCAATACCAACCCGGTGCACGCGCTGCTGTACATGGTGCTGACGCTGCTCGCGATCGCCGCGATGTTCTTCGCCCTGGGCGCGCCATTCGCCGGTGTGCTGGAAGTCATCGTCTACGCCGGCGCCATCGTCGTGCTGTTCGTGTTCGTGGTGATGATGCTCAACCTCGGGCCGGAGACGGTGGCGCAGGAGCGCCAGTGGCTGCGACCGCGCATGTGGATCGGCCCGGGCTTGCTGTCCTTGGCGCTGCTGGTGGAAATCGTGATCGCGCTGGCGAGCCGCCCCGGTGAGCTGGCCGGCGCCGAGACCGTCAGCGCCAAGGCCGTGGGCATCGCCCTGTACGGCCCCTACCTGCTGGCCGTGGAACTCGCTTCGATGATGCTGCTCGCCGGCTTGGTGGTGGCCTGGCATCTGGGCAAGCATGACGACCAAGGAAGCGTCCGATGATGGAAAGCGTCGTGGGCATTCCGATGGATCATGGCCTCGCCGTGGCCGGCATGCTGTTCGTGATCGGCCTGGCTGGCGTGATGGTGCGGCGCAATGTGCTGTTCATGCTGATGAGCCTGGAGCTGATGCTCAATGCCGCGGCTCTGGCCTTCGTCGTCGCCGGCGCGCGCTGGGCGCAGCCGGACGGACAGATCATGTTCATCCTGATACTGACGCTGGCGGCCTGCGAGGCCAGCGTCGGCCTGGCACTGCTGCTGCAACTGTATCGCCAGTTCCGAACGCTGGATGTGGATCGGGCCAGCGAGCTGCGGGGGTGAGCATGTCGACCTTGGACTTGTCCTGCTTGCTCGTGTCCCTGGCGATTGATCGTGAGGCGCCGAGGGTCTACTGGCCCAATGGCAGGTTTCCGACGGGTTCCGCCGCTCGGCGCTTCCGAATGGGCCCGAACCGCGAAAAGCCAAAGCTCCCCTGTCCCTCCGGGAGCGCCGCATGAACCCGCTGTTCCTGACCGCCTTCATCCCACTGGCCGGCTATCTGTTCCTGTCGTTCTCACGCGGCCGCCTGTCCGAAAACATGGCGGCGATCGTGGGCGTCGGCACGGTGGGCGTCTCGGCCCTGATCGCCGCCTGGATCACGATCGGCTTTCTCGGCACCGACGGTGCCGCCCAGACCCAGTTGCTGTGGCACTGGATCGACGTCCGCGGCCTGAGGGTGGACTTTGCCCTGCGCCTGGACGAACTGTCGCTGGTGATGCTGGGCATCGTCACCGGCGTGGGGTTCTTCATCCACCTGTTCGCCGCCTGGTACATGCGCGGCGATGCGTCCTACGCGCGATTCTTCTCGTACATGAACCTGTTCGTAGCGAGCATGCTGTTCCTGGTACTCGGCGACAATCTGCTGGTGCTGTATCTGGGCTGGGAAGGCGTAGGCGTGTCCAGCTACCTGCTGATCGGCTTCTGGTATCAGGATTCGGCCAACGGCGCGGCGGCGCGCAAGGCCTTCGTCATCACCCGCGCCGGCGACGTGGCGATGTCGATCGCCTTGTTCATCCTGATCCTGCAGTTCGGCACGCTGGACATCGACACGCTGATGAGCGCGGTGACGACACACTGGGAGGTCGGCGCGCCGATCGCCACCCTCACCGCGCTGCTGCTGCTCGGCGGCGCCGTCGGAAAATCCGCGCAGCTACCGCTGCAAACCTGGCTGCCGGACGCGATGGCCGGCCCGACGCCGGTGTCGGCGCTGATCCACGCCGCCACCATGGTCACCGCCGGCGTCTACCTGATCGCACGCACGCACCTGCTGTTCGAGCTGTCGCCGATCGCGATGCAGGCGGTCGGCGTGGTCGGTGCGGCAACGCTGCTGCTGGCCGGCTTCTGCGCGCTGGCGCAGACCGACATCAAGCGCGTACTCGCCTATTCGACGATGAGCCAGATCGGCTACATGTTCCTGGCGCTGGGCGTCGGCGCCTGGCAGGCGGCGGTGTTCCACCTGATGACGCACGCCTTCTTCAAGGCGCTGCTGTTCCTCGGCTCCGGCAGCGTGATCCTGGCGATGCACCACGAACAGGACATGTTCAAGATGGGCGGGCTGCGCAAGTCGCTGCCGTTCACGTTTGCGGTGTTCCTGATCGGCTCGCTGGCGCTGGTGGCGATTCCGCCCACGGCCGGCTTCTTCAGCAAGGACGAGATCCTGCACGAAGCCTACGCCAGCGGGCATGTCACGCTGTGGGCCTGCGGGCTGTTCGGCGCCTTTCTCACCGCGGTCTATACCTTCCGCATGTTGTTCATCACCTTCTTCGGCCAGCCCCGGGGCGCGGCCCATGCCGGCCACGGCATCGCCCATCACCTGCCGCTGGCGGTACTGGCGCTGCTGGCGCTCGTCGGCGGTTTCATCCACCTGCCGCTGGATTCCGTGCTGCCGGCGAGCCATGCCGGCGAAACCGGTCCGTTGATCGAATACCTGCCGCTGCTGGTGTCGCTGATCGGCATCGCTCTGGCGGCGGCGCTGTGGCTCGGTAAGCGCTCGGCGGTCACTCGTATGGCGAACGCCATCGACCCGCTGCGCCGCCTGGCGCTGAACGCCATGGGCTTCGACTGGCTCTACGACCGTCTGTTCGTGAAGCCTTACCTGTGGCTGGTGCACGTCAATCGCGATGATCTGTTCGACCGGGCGATCGGCGCCATCCCGGCCACGCTGACGCGCGCCCACCACGGCCTGGCCAAGACCCAGACCGGGCAGTTGCGCTGGTATGCGGCGTCCGTCGCGCTCGGTGCGGTGCTGGTCACCGGAGCGGTCTTCCTATGATCCTGCTCTGGCTGATTCTGATCCCGATCATCGGCGGGCTGCTGTGCTGGCAGGGCGAACGTCACGCCGGCCCCTGGCTGCCGCGCTGGTTCGCGGCCGGCTCGATGCTGCTGGTGCTGATTCTCAGCCTGTGGCTGTGGGTCAGCGGCGACTACAGCCTCGCTGTACCCGGCGGCACACCGCAGTGGGCGCTGGAGTTCAAGCGCGACTGGATTCCGCGCTTCGGCATCAGTTTCCACCTGGCGCTGGACGGCCTGTCGCTGATGCTGGTGGTACTGACGGCACTGCTCGGCCTGATGGCGGTGATCTGCTCCTGGCGCGAGATCGACCAGCGCGTCGGCTTCTTCCATCTCAACCTGCTGTGGAACCTCGGCGCGGTCATCGGCGTGTTCCTGACGCTGGACCTGTTCCTGTTCTTCTTCCTGTGGGAAGCGATGCTGGTGCCGATGTACTTCCTGATCGCCTTGTGGGGCCATAACGCGCCCGGCGGTCGCGGCAGGATCTATGCGGCCACCAAGTTCTTCCTGTTCACGCAGGCCTCCGGCCTGATCATGCTGGTGGCGATCCTCGGCCTGGTCTACGTGCACCAGCAGCAGACCGGCGTGCTCACGTTCAACTACATGGACCTGCTCGGCACCTCGATGAGTCCGCTCACCGAGTTCTGGTTGATGCTGGGCTTCTTCGTCGCCTTCGCCGTGAAGATGCCGACCGTGCCCTTGCATTCCTGGCTGCCGGAGGCGCACTCGCAGGCGCCCACCGCAGGCTCCGTGGACCTCGCCGGCATCCTGCTCAAGACCGCGGCCTACGGCCTGCTGCGCTTCGCGATCCCGCTGTTTCCGAACGCCTCGCTGGACTTCGCGCCGGTGGCGATGTGGCTGGGCGTGATCGGCGTGATCTACGGCGGCGTACTGACCTTCGCCCAGAACGACATCAAGCGGCTGGTGGCCTATTCCTCGGTCGCGCACATGGGCTTCGTCATGATCGGCATCTACGCCGGCACAGAAATGGCCTTGCAGGGCGTGACCATCCAGCTGCTGGCGCACGGCATCTCCGCCGGCGGTCTGTTCATTCTCTGCGGTGAAATCTACGAGCGCATGCACACCCGTGACATGCGACAGATGGGCGGCCTGTGGGCGCGCTTCAAGACCCTGCCGCCGATTGCGCTGGTGTTTGCCGTGGCCTCGCTGGGCCTGCCCGGCTTCGGCAATTTCGTCGGCGAATTCCTGATCCTGGCCGGCACCTGGGAATTGGCGCCGGCCGTCACCATCGTCGCTTCGTCCGGCCTGGTGCTGGCCGCGGTGTACTGCCTGATCCTGATTCAGCGCAGCTTCCACGGCCCGGTGCGGGGCGACGCCGCCAGCCTGCGCGATCTGAGCACCCGCGAGCGCTACATGCTGCTGATCCTGATGGCGGTGCTGCTGTGGCTGGGGCTGTATCCACAGCCTTTCCTCGATACCTCCACGACCACGATGCAGGCGATCCACGAGATATACAGAGGCACCGCGGTTGCGGTGGCCGCGCCATGAGCTTCACGCAGGCACAATTGCTCGCGCTGCTGCCGATCCTCATCGTCGGCGCCACCGCGCTGGCGGTGATGACGGCCATCGCCGTACGCCGCCACCACCGCGCGGCCGCCACCATCGCCGTGGCCGGACTCAATCTCGCGCTGATCGCCTGCCTGCTCGTACCACAACTCGGCCCGCAGCAGGTCACCCCCTTGCTGCGCGTGGACGGCTACGCCTGTTTCTACATGGCCTTGATCCTGATCACCACGCTGGCCACGGCGACGCTGTCGCACGCCTATCTCGAAAACGACCGGCGCAACCCCGAGGAGTACTACCTGCTGCTGGTGATCGCGGCGATGGGCGGCCTGGTGATGGTCTGCGCCGAACACCTCGCAACGCTGTTCATCGGCGTGGAACTGCTGTCGATTCCGCTGTACGGCATGATCGGCTACCCGATCGGCGAACGTCGCTCGCTGGAAGCCAGCCTCAAATACCTGGTGCTGTCGGCCTCCGCCTCCGCCTTCCTGCTGTTCGGGCTGGCGCTGATCTATGCGCAGACCGGCGCGCTCGGCTATGCCGAACTGGCGGGGGCCTCCGCCAAACTGTCCGCGCAATCCCCGTACCTGCTGATCGGCGGCGGCATGCTGCTGGTCGGCCTGGGCTTCAAGCTGTCGCTGGTACCGTTCCACCTGTGGACACCCGATGTCTTCGAAGGCGCGCCGGCGCCGACCATGCTGTTCCTGGCCACCGCCAGCAAGGTTGCCGTGTTCGCCGCGCTGACGCGCTACTTCGCCGAAGCCGGCGACTACCATTTCGACCGGCTGCTGGACGCGCTCTCGGGTATCGCGATCCTGTCGATCCTGATCGGCAGCCTGCTCGCGCTGATGCAGAAAAACCTCAAGCGGCTGATGGCCTACAGCTCGATCACGCACTTCGGCTACTGCCTGGTGGCGCTGATCGCGGGCGGCGAATTGGCGGTCGAGGCGGTGGGCGTCTACCTGCTGACCTATGTGGTCACGGCGCTCGGTGCCTTCGGCGTGATCAGCCTGATGTCCAGCCCGCACCACGAACGCGACGCGGATTCGATCCACGACTATCGGGGCCTGTTCTGGGACCGTCCCTACCTCACCTCGACGATGATCGTGGCGATGTTCTCGCTGGCCGGCGTACCGCTGACGGCCGGCTTCATCGGCAAGTTCTACGTGCTCGCGGCGGGCATCGACGCGCGCCTGTGGTGGCTGGTCAGCACGGTCGTGTTGGGCTCCGCCATCGGCCTGTACTACTACCTGCGCGTGATCATCGCGATGTTCCTGACCGAGCGCGGCATCCATCGCACCACGGCACCGCTGGACTGGGCGCAGCGCGCCGGCGGCATCGTCATCCTGTTGATCACGGTGCTGATGTTCTGGCTGGGCGTGTATCCGCAGCCCTTGATCGAATTGATCCGCGCCGCTGGACTCCATTAGTCGGCTTCGGTATTTGCCCCTTGCTGGTGCACTGGTTCACAATCGTTCAGATTCTTCGGGCCGGCTAGCGGCGATGCGGCCCGGCCATTGTTTTCAGGCAGTCGTCAAGGCAGGGAGCTCACCGCGAGGTGTCGGAAATCTCGACCAATTGGATTGCATACGAACAGCCGCTCAACGAGCGATTGCGCAGTTTCCTGCGGCTGGAATTTCTGTTCAGCCGCCACCGCCACCATCGCGCAGACGAATCGGTCTGGGGCGTTCGTGCGACGCTGCAGTCGCTGCTCGATATCCTCACCTTGCTAGGCCGCAGCGATTTCAAGAGCGAGCTGCTCAAGGAACTGTTGGAACAGCACAATCTGCTGTCCAGACTCGCATCACGCAGCGACGTGGATCCCGAGCGACTGTCGAAGACGCTCAAAGAGATCGACGAAGCAGTCAATGGCCTGCAGACGATCGGCTCGCACTTTGTCAGCGGTGCCCTGCGCGACAACGAATTCCTGATCGCGGTGCTCAATCGCACGACCATTCCGGGCGGCACCTGCAGTTTCGATGTGCCCATCCTGCATCACTGGTTGAGTCAGCCGTACGAGGTGATCAAGCGCGATCTGGACGCCTGGTTCGCCGATCTGCGAGCTTTCGAGCGCTCGATCAACCTCTATCTCAAATTGCTGCGTGCCGGCACAGAGCCGACCGAGGAACGCGCACCGGCGGGCATGTTCGTGTATTCGCCGCAGGGCACGTTCACGCTATTGCGTGTGCTGGTACCGGCGCAGTTGCACGTCTACCCGGAGATCAGCGCCGGCCGTCACCGCTTCAGCATTCGCTTCATGTCCGGCCGCGACGTCAACATGCGGCCCTCCCAGGCCGCGACGGATATCACTTTCAAGCTGCATTGCTGCGTACTGTGAGCGAACCCATGAGGACTGCCTCCTGTCCGCAATGCGGCCAGCCTTCGGTGCTCGAACCCAGCAATCCATGGCGTCCATTCTGTAGCGAGCGCTGCAAGTTCGTGGACCTGGACGGTTGGTTCACCGGGCGCTACACCATTCCGGGGCCGGAACAGATGCCCCCGGACGAAGACGAGCACTGAGTCCGTATCGTCGCGACTCACGCCGGCCACCGCCGGCACCACATCGATCATGGTCCTCGCATACGGGCGCCAAAAGGCATGCGACGCCGGCCACACGGCAGCGACAATCGGACCGTACGTCGCTAAGCTGAGCCTCTGGACCGGTTCGCCGCGGAAGACTGCAATGACGCCTGTGTATGGCATGGTCCGACATCGTTTGGCACCCTCGGGGGAAAGCATGCGTGGCTGCTTATCTCATCGGGCGCCGGTGAACGGCGGCTTCTCCTCAAGGCGAGCAGCCGTATACTTCACGTTCTTATCGCTTGCACGCCGCCCCGCACATCTACCAAGTTCCCGCAGTGCGCGCTCACTGCGGGGCGCGCCCCGCTGACGTAACCGTATGCCTGCCCTATTGAGTGTTCGTGGTCGCCTGATTGCGCTCGTCGCCAGCCTGGTCATCTGTCTGGGTGGAGCCAATCTTCTGCTGGGCCATCTGATCAGCAATGAGGAGAGGGTCAAGGCGCAGATGTGGGAACAGCATCAACGACTGGAAACGATTCATGCCGTCGTCGCGATGATGAGCACGCACCGCTTCAACCTCGGTCAGTACAACAGCGCCTCGCTGATCAACGATCAAGCGCAGATCGCGGCAGCACAAGCGGCGGTGGATCAATCGCTCAACAAGCTACAAGCACAGCTCTCGAAAATGGCAGCGTTCGACGCGGCCAGTACCGAGCAGGTCCGCGAGCAGCTGGGCGCGCTGCCTGTGCACATCGGCGACGGAATGGAGGCATTCAAGGCTGGCCGCCAAGAAGAAGCCAATTTCCACATCGGAAAAGTCCGCAGCAGTCTCGATATGGTCGAGAAGACCCTGCATCGGGCAACCTCTCGTGAACAGGCCGAGGCGGAGGCCGTGCGCCAACATGAGACGGAACACGCCACGAATGTGATGCGGCTGTCTCTACTGATCGTCGCCATCAGCATCATGCTTGGCGCCATTCTCGGGTTCTGGCTGCTGCAGTCGATCATGCGACCATTGCAGGCCACCGTGCGTGCGATGCGGCAGGTCAACGACGGCGAGACTTCGGTCGACCTGCCGCCCATCACTCACGACGAGTTCGGCGAGATGGCGCAGGCACTGCGCCAGTTTCGCGACCAGACCGAAAGGCTGCGGCAGCTGGCTTACAACGACGCACTGACCGGGCTCGGCACCCGGGCGCGACTCGAAGAAGTGGTGGAGCGCGCCACCGGGCAAGCGACGTCCGATTCATCGCCCATCGCACTGATGTTCATCAGCCTCGATAATCTGCGCAACGTCAACGACAGCCTCGGACATCGCATCGGCGACCACTATCTGTGCGAAGCGGCGGTTCGGCTTCAACGGTTTGCCCCATTCGGCAGTACGCTGTGCCGCTTCGGCGGGGACAAGTTCGTCATCGTACTAGACGAGATTCCGGGCCATGACCTTTCGGCTCAGATCGCGGCGATCTGCAACGTGGCGCGCAACATCCTCATCGGTCTCTCCGAACCCTTCCCGTTCCGCGACCATCTGCTGCCAATGACGGCCTCGATCGGCGTGGGCATGTATCCCGCCGACGGTGAATCCTTCGAAGGCTTGATCACCGCAGCCGAGACCGCGATGTACACGGCCCGGCGTACCGGGGGCAACAGCGTTCAGTTCGCCAAGGCCGATTTCAGGACCACGGCCCGCGACCGTCTGCAACTGATCTCGGATATCCGTCGAGCGATCGAAGTCGGCGAGTTTCAGGCGCATTTCCAGCCGATCGTGGACACCGACACCAATCGCGTGATCGCCGCCGAGGCGCTGCTGCGCTGGCAGCATCCGGCGCGAGGGCTGCTGCTGCCCGGTGAGTTCATCCAGATCGCGGAGGAATCGGGCCTGATCCGATCGCTGGGTGAACACTGCCTGCTACAGGCCTGCGAGCAGGCTGCGCTGTGGCGAAAGGCCGGCCACCCCATCCGGCTGTCGATCAATCTGTCGGCGCGCCAGATCGAGGATCGAACCATCCTGCCCGCTCTGCAAAGGATTTCCGCCGCTGCGCTGGTGCCGCCCGAATCAGTGGATTTCGAGATCACCGAAACCGCGATGCTCGAGCACATCGACCATGCTCACGCCACGCTGACCGAGATTCGCTCTCTGGGCTACCGGATCAGCGTGGACGACTTCGGCACGGGTTACTCCTCGCTGGCCTACGTGCAGCGCTATCCGATCGACAAGATCAAGATCGACCGCTCTTTCGTCGCCAAGCTGGAGTACGCCCGTGAGGCCCGCGCGATTGTTTCCGCGACCATGGCGCTGGCACAGCGCCTGGATCTGGAGTGTGTGGCCGAGGGCGTGGAAACTTCCCAGCAGATGCGCCTGCTCAGGGACATCTCCTGCACGCTGCAGCAGGGCTTCTATTTTTCGCCGGCGCTGGCGCCGGAAAATTTCCTGCCCTGGGTGCTCAGCTACGAGTCGCGGTCGGAATACTGAGCCAGCTGCGCACGAGCCTCTCGTGTCACCAGCGGGTGCGGATCATCCACGGCCAGAGCCCAGACATGCAGATCGGGCGCCAGGCGATCCAGTGCGCTGACGGCGCCGATGCGGGCGCGCGGCGAAGGATGCCTGACCATCAGATCCGCCAGCAGATCGCGTGTGTTGCCATCGCCCAGCATGCTGGCGATCCTGAAGAACGATGAGCGCTTGGAGTTTTCGCTCTCAGCCGGATAGCCTGCGATGACGCCGCGCTCCAGATCGAAAAAATACTGCTCGCGAGCACGCACCTCTGGGACGGACACCATCAAATTCAAGGTGATGCTCATCTCCTTGGGGGGGTGCTGCACATGAAGGTCGCGGCTGGCGCGGTACAGCATCGCCATGTCACGGCCGAAACGCATGCGCTGCAAGGGCCGGATACTGACGGACTCCCCGACATAGCCGACGACCGATTCGAAATCATATTCGAACAGATCCGTTTCATAACCGGAACCGGAATAGTTGACGGTCAGAAAGCTGAAATTGTGGTCATGCGCCAGATCGTAGGAGAACTGTCCCTGGAACACACGACCGGCCACGATGTCAGCCGTGGACGGCCAGACATTCGCGCGCACATAGAAGTTCTTGCGCTGCCCCAGCAGTATGGCCTGACTGGACGGAGTGGTCTCATCCGAAAACTGTCGGGCGATAAGCTCATTGAGACGGCGGACAATCAGCTCCCGGTCATTGGCCAGCGCACGCAGCATCGGCGCTGATTCCGCGATCGAATCCTCGTCATTGAGATCGACCTTGGCCTGCACATAGTCCAGATAATCCTCGGTGTCTATCGTGTCGTGGCCCTCGCAAGGGATGATCAAAGCCATGCCTAAATCTTCTTGTCCGTGATCGCCTGCAATGCCTTGCGCGCGGCGCTTTGCACGTGGGGGTGGCGATCGTGTGTCGCTGCTTCCAGCGCCTGAATCGCCGCCAGACGGTACAAGCGCGCCAGGTTCTGGATCGCCGCCCAGCGAACAGCATGATGGGGATGCTTGGTCAGTTTCTCGACCGGATCGATCGACGAATGATGTGCAAAGCGACCAAGCACCGTCGCTGCGACCCGCAGCTGTGTGAAGCTCAGGTCCGCATCATTGGCCTGCCAGGCCTGTAGCCGGTCCCTGCTGAACAGCCATTCCAGGGTTCGTATCGGCGGCGTGACCAGCTTGAGCAACAGCGTGGGTTGACGGAACCGGAAATCATAGACGAACCGGTCCGATTCTATGGACAAGACCTCGCCGCACCGCAACCGCCGGGATTCGACCGGCTCCAGATGCAGCGATGGATCGAACACATCGTTCCGATACGAGTCCGGCAAGCGATAGACATCGTAATCAACGGACTCACCCGAAAGCAGGGCGTAGAACGCCAGTGTCGGCAAGGCGTGGATGTAACGCTGGGGCTCTTCGTGCAAGGACACCGAGAGGAGAAACCGCTCGCGGTGTAGTACCCACTCCCGCGAAAACCAGGACCCGACGAAATCGGGCCGGGCGCGTTGCTGGATCAGTTGGCGATTGATTTCATCGCGAAGAAATGACGAATCGACGAAGGCCTGAAACGCCGCTCGGCAGTCCCAAAAGCTTTCCGGTGCCTCGGGTCGAAACACCGACTCGGCCGATTCCACCAGTGCAGCAAGCGCATGTTCCCCTTTGGTCATCCCTCTATTAGAGGGAAAAACCTTTAGGAGGTCTAGCCTGCCCGTCGTGCGAGAGCTGCCGCCTGACCACTACCGCCAATGGAGGTGACGCTGCGCCTCGCGATCAGAAACCTTTCCGGCACTTGAAATTGTCGGCCTCCGGACGGCGATACGGCTTAGGCCGCTCCCCTCGTCAGAGGGTCGCGGCCTGCCGAACACGATCAGCGACTGCGGTGCAGTCAGATGACCGACGATGCCAGTCAGGTGTGATCGAACATCACGATCAGGAACGCCGCATTGCTGGCCTGCGTGTCACCCGCTTCGGCCGCCCCGGCGCCTGCAACGTCATATTCCAGATCCGGGATTTCGAGTTCGATTTCGTTGTTGATGTCAAAGTTCATGGCTGTTTTGCTCCTGATGTTGAGTGATCGCCCCAAGGCGCCCAAAAAATATAACACTATGCGATCTCAAATTGCCAATTGTCGCCGACAAACGCTGCAAATTTGACGACAAACGTAATGTAAAATCATGAAGTTGTTTGTATAAATTTGTTTTTAAAGGAATTTATGCAAAAATACAGTATTGCTTATCCAAACCTTTCATCAAATTCATCAAAAATGTCGATTTTGGTGCACGAAATAAAGAAACTTTACGAAAATTTAGGCAGGATGCCCCAATACGGGACACGGCGGTGGCATTTCCGACACGGATGGCGCCAAGACTGTGCTGAGCTCACCGATTTACTCTCGACTCGAGCCTCCCCACGCGCCCTATCGAGCACGACTGTCCTGCAGGCAACCCAAGCAGCAGCACCTGAGCCCCGACTTGGCCTGACCACACTCGCGTGGCTGGCTCTGTTGGTCGCTGTGAAAATATGGCGCGACGGTTTAACGTCCCGACTGGACAGACCAGAGGAGAACCAGAATGGAGGAATGGGTGGCCCGTGCGCTGAGGCGCTGGCCGAATGTGCCCGCCCTTTACGGGTGGCTGTCACTGGATCGCCGTGGACGCTGGCTCATCAAGGGGGAACACATCACACGCCCCCAGATCATCGACACGATCAACCCCAATTACGCCGCCGATGCGCGCGGCTGCTGGTACTTCCAGAACGGCCCGCAACGGGGCTACGTCAGTCTGGAATACGCGCCCCTGCACCTGCGCATCAACGGCGCTGGACAACTGATGGCGCACACCGGCGTGCCGGTCGACAGCGTCGACGCGGTTTATCTGGACGAGAACGGAGCGCTGCTTTTGGAATCGAACCTGGGGCCAGGACTGCTTGACGATCAGGATCTGGTCTGGGCGTTGAGCCACTTGCTGGTGGACGGGCACGAAGTTGACGAAGCCCAGCTCGCGAACGCCCTGGATCGTTCGTCGGGCTCGGATACGTCGCTGAAGTTCAACTTCATGGGCCGCGAGGCACCGGTACGACGCTGCGATTTTGCGCACATTCCGGCACGGCTCGGCTTTGTTCGTGAACCACAGCCGGAGCAGACTTAGCGTGAATCATGCGCCGCGTGATGCCGACCTGCCCTCGCCCGCTTGCGGGAGAGCGGTGGGCGAGGGCAAGGGCCATGCCGCAGCAGATTCATTCTGCAGGGTGCCGCTTGGCGGCATGGCCGTTAGCCGCTCAGTCCGACTTGTTGCGCAAGGCCTCGAACAGCGCTGCGCCCAGCGAGCCCGTTGGCTGCGCCTCGGCCTTGCGGCCACGCTTATTATTGTTGTGTGTTGCGGCCTTGGGGCGCGGCCGTGATCCGGAGCCGGCAGACTTGGCCATCGGTCGAACCGCGTCATCCCGGGACTTCATCGTCAACGCGATGCGCTTGCGCTTCACGTCCACCTCGACCACTCGGACCTTGACCACGTCTCCGGCCTTGACGACCTGGTACGGGTCCTTGACGAAGCGGTCCGACAGCTGGGAGACGTGCACCAGGCCGTCCTGATGCACGCCGACATCCACGAAGGCGCCGAAGGCGGCGACATTGGTCACCGTGCCTTCAAGTACCATTCCCGGCTGCAGGTCCTTGAGTTCGTTCACTCCCTCCTTGAACTCGGCCGTCTTGAAACCAGGGCGCGGATCGCGGCCCGGCTTCTCGAGTTCGGCGATGATGTCGCGCACCGTCGGCAAACCGAAGCTGTCGCCGACAAAGGCATTCGGGTCCAGGGCACGCAGGGCTTCGGCATCGCCCATCAGGCTGCGCAGATCCCGCCCGCAGGCGGCGATGATGTTCTGCGCGAGCCCATAGGCTTCGGGATGAACTGCGGAGGCGTCCAGCGGCTCATCGCCGTTCGGGATCCGCAGAAAGCCGGCGCACTGGACATAGGTCTTGGGGCCAAGCCGCGCCACGCCGAGCAGTTGCTGGCGGGAGCGGAACGGCCCCTGCGTGTTGCGATGCGCGACGATGGCCTCGGCCAGGGATTCACCCAGGCCTGACACGCGCGCGAGCAAGGGCGCGCTCGCCATGTTCAGATCGACGCCGACGGCATTGACGGCGTCCTCGACGATCGCATCCAGGGCACGCGCCAGCCGGAACTGATCGACGTCGTGCTGGTATTGGCCGACACCGATCGCCTTGGGCTCGATCTTGACCAGCTCCGCCAGCGGGTCCTGCAGCCGCCGCGCAATCGACACGGCTCCGCGCAAGGACACGTCCAGGTCCGGGAATTCCGCAGCCGCCAGGGCTGAGGCCGAATAGACCGAGGCACCCGCCTCGCTGACCGTGACCTTGATCGGCTTGGGGTCCGGCGCATTGATCAGCACCTCGGCCACCAGCTTGTCGGTTTCGCGACTGCCGGTGCCGTTGCCGATTGCGATCAGCTCGACCTTGTGTTTGTGAATCAGGCGCGCCAGTTCGGATTGAGAGCCCCGAACGTCATTCTTGGGTGCGAACGGATAGATCGTCGCGGTGTCGAGCAGCTTGCCGGTACCATCCACCACCGCCAGCTTGACGCCAGTGCGAATGCCGGGGTCCAGCCCCATCGTGGCCCGCGAACCGGCCGGCGCCGCCAGCAGCAGATCCTTGAGGTTGCGCGCGAACACCTGAATCGCCTCCAGGTCGGCGCGTTCGCGCAACTGCATCATCAGGTCGATCGACAGGCTCATCGACAGCTTGACGCGCCAGGTCCAGCGCACCACCTCCATCAGCCAGATCTCGGCCGGCGCGCTGCCCTGGCCGATCGAATAGGCATCGGCGATCATCCGTTCCACCGGCTTGAGCGGCGCGGGATCGTCCGCGTCGACCTCGATCGTCAGGCTCAGAATCTCCTCGTTGCGTCCGCGCATCATCGCCAAGGCTCGATGGCTGGGCACGCCCGACCAGCGCTCCACGTGGTCGAAATAATCCGAAAACTTCTGCCCGGCCTCCTGCTTGCCGTCGACCACGCGTGCTCGCAGAAACGCGTGCTTTTGCAGATAGGTCCGCAGCGCACCCAGGAGTTCGGCGTTTTCGGAGAACTGTTCGACCAGAATGTCGCGCGCACCGTCGAGCGCGGCCTTGGCATCCGGCACCTCGTCGCCGAGGTAGGCGGAGGCGGCGTCCTGCGGGTCCAGCGACCGATCCTGAAACAAAGCCTCGGCCAGGGGCCCCAGCCCTTTCTCGCGCGCGATCTGCGCGCGGGTGCGCCGCTTGGGCTTGTACGGAAGGTACAGATCTTCGAGTTCGGCCTTGGTCGTCACCGCCGCGATTCGCGCTTCCAGATCGTCCGTGAGCTTGTCCTGGCCACGGATCGATTCGAGCACACTGGTGCGACGCGCTTCGAGTTCGCGCAGATAGCCCAAACGGTCTTCCAGATTGCGCAGTTGGGTGTCGTCCAGACCGCCGGTGACTTCCTTGCGGTAACGGGCGATGAACGGCACGGTCGCGCCTTCGTCGAGCAGCGCCACCGCTGCGCCCACTTGCTGCGGACGGGCGCCGATCTCCTCGGCGATCAAACGGACGATTCGGCTGGCGGTGTCGGTCATGGGTGAAGGCTTCGGGCTTGGGGAAGCGCGACCTTAGCCAGCTGCGCGACGCCTGCCAATCTGGCGCAGTCTCATGAAATCTGCTTGCGATGCCGAAACGGCCTCTGACCGAGACGCCTCAGTCGACATGCGCGGCGTTCCACTCGCGCAACACTTCAAGCGCATTGCTGATGTGCGGCTGCGGTTTCGACTCCGTCAACGTCGACAGAATGCGACCATCGGGCGCGATCACGAAAGACGTGCGGCTGGCATATTCAGGCCGCTCGGACATGCGCGCCTCAAAAGTCCCGGCGATCTTGAGCCCAGGGTCCGCCGCCACCGGAAACGCGCTGCGGCAGGCCTCCACGGAGAATCGTTGCAGGGTTTCCAGATCGTCGCCCGAAAGGCCCACGACCTGCGCACCCAGTTCGCTGAACTGCGGCATCGCTTCGGCGAACAGGTGCGCTTCGACCGTGCAGCCGGCAGTGAACGCCTTGGGATAGAAATACAACACCACCGGCCCCTCGCCGAGCGCGTCGGCCAGGGAGAATTGGTAGGGTTTGCCGTCGAGCGCGGCATCCGCGGTGAAATCCGGCGCAAGCGCATCCGCTTGCAGTGCGGCCCAGGCGATGCCACAGCCGCCGACCAGCATGATTGTGAGCAGCCTGCGAATGATCTTCATGACAGCCTCGTCGGTATGCGGTGGCGCGCCTTACTGGCGGCGCGATCAATAATGCCTTGCCAACAAAAACGCCGGGTTGCTCCCGGGGTTTTTGTTGGCTGCCGCCAATCGGCTGTTCAACTCGACGGCGTGCTGTAGTCGATCACCAGCGCGACACGGCGGTTGGCCATGCCGTCGTCGCCCCAGGCGCCCTTCTCGACCTGACGATTGCTGTTTTCTCCGTAGCTCACGGCCCGAACATTGGCATCGTTCAATCCGGCGCTGCCCACCAGATAGCTGCGCACGGCGTCGGCGCGCTTCTGGCCCAGCCGCTTGTTGTAGGCGGCCGATCCGGCCGGATCGGTGAAGCCCTCGACGGTAATGATCGCGTCCGGAGCGTGCTCACGGATCACGGCGGCGAAATCGTCCAGCACCGGCTTGTCTTCGGCTCGCAAGCTTGCATCGTCAAAATCGAAATGGGCGCTCATGTCGACGCTTACCCGTCCCTGCAGCTTTTCGATCTTCGCATCGTACTGCGCCAGCTTCTGCTGCAGCTCCGACTCCATGCTGTCGACGCGCGACTGCAGCGCATCGATGTCGCTGCGCATGCTGGCGTCGTTGCCGCGCAACTCGGCGAGCTGTGCCTCGAAGGCATCCTGCTTCACGTAGTGGCACCCCGAAAGGGTGGCGGCAGCCAGGCCCATCGACAGGCCCATGACGATTCGCTTGTACATCATCCGGTCAACCTCCTTGATCTCATTGATCTCTCTTTGTGTAAAACAGGCATCGTGCCGACGCTGGCCGGCAGGACTGAAGCACGCCTGAATTGTGCTCTTGCACCGCGACGAGCCTCAACCAGCCGAGGACGCTGCCTCGCCGCGCTCACGCGTTCCGGCAATGATCGCCTTGCGGATCTCGCGCAACTTCGCCTTCACGCTGGCCGCGTGCTCGGGACCCATCCGTATCAGTGTCTTCTGCCCGACCGAAAGTGATTCAAGGTCGGGATCCTTGTATTGATACAACACTTTCGGCCGGACCAACTCGACCGAAGCCGACACATCCGGCGTCGCCAGCAAATGATCGATGATGGCGATCACCCGATCGTTGAAGTAGCGCGACGGATAGCCGAGATCCTTGTAGGCCTCCTGAAACAATGGGTAGTAGCGGAAGTACAGGGCCACCAGCGAGCCGGTGTCCACAGCCTCCAGCGTGTTCACGGCACGATCGTAACGCGCGTAGTTTTCGGCGCTCAGATAGATCGCATCGCCGCGCGTCTCCACCGTGAAATCTCCGTCGATCTTCTTGATTGCGCGAAAACGCAGGCCGAGCGTGGAATCGCTCAGATTGTCGATGCTGACCACCAGCTTGCGAATGACGCCATCGGGGACCAGAAAGGCTTCCAGCGGCGCCGAACCCGTCAGCGCTTCCACCGAGCTGCGGAACGGTGCATCGCTGGTACCGAGATCCGGCAGGGGCCTGGACACCGGCTTGGATTCGCTTTCAGCGGGCGCTTGCGGCGGGCTCTGCGGCACCGGGTACTGGAGTGGCTGCGGCGCCTCGGGTAAAGGCCGGGTATCGACCGGCTGCGGCGCCATCGCCGCGCCTTCCCGGCCCTTGTACCAGTGATAGCCGAACGCGCCGGCGAGAATGATGGCCGCCAGGGCCGCCAATGTTCCGAATGCGCCTTTGTTGTTCATCGTTCCAGCCTTCGCCTGCGATCAGGATGCGACAAAGACCCTCCGGCCAATCCGGGCGCGTGTCAAGCTCCGTTCATACACCGTGCGCTCCAATGGCCGCCCGGCTTGCGCAAATGCCGTGGCGAGCCGGCCTGGTGGTTGCTCTGGGGTCGCGGATTGCGCACCATCTCGGCCCGGCCGCGACATACGTGGGCGTATGCGTGAAAATAGCCGGCTGGCCGAAGCAGCCAGCAACACAGGGCAGAACCGGCACAGGCCGCGATCCGGCAGCGCCGCAGGGCGAAGCGGACCGACGATGTCCACCCATTCGACTTAACAGCAAGAAGGCGACGATGAGCGACGACAGAATCAAGAAAGGCGGCCTGCAAGTGGCCCGAGTGCTACACGAGCTGATCGAGCAGCGCGTGCTCCCCGGCACCGGTGTCGAGTCCGATGCGTTCTGGAACGGCGTCGAGGCGATTCTCGGCGAATTCACGCCGCGTAACCGCGCCCTGCTGAAAAAGCGTGACGAACTGCAGGCCAGCATCGACGCCTGGCACCGCGAACGCGCCGGCCAGCCGCTGGACGGCGTCGCCTACAAGGCCTTCCTTGAAGACATCGGCTACCTGCTGCCGGAACCGGCGGACTTCAAGGTCAGCAGTCAGAACGTCGACGACGAGATCGCCGTGCAGGCCGGGCCGCAGTTGGTGGTGCCGGTGATGAACGCGCGCTATGCGCTCAACGCCGCCAACGCGCGCTGGGGCAGCCTGTATGACGCTCTTTACGGCACCGACGTGATTTCCGAGGACGACGGCGCCACACGTGCCGGCGGCTACAACCCGGTGCGCGGCGCCAAGGTCATCGCCTATGCCAAAGCCTTCCTGGACGAGGCCGCGCGCCTCGCTGATGGCAGCCACGCGGACGCCGAGTCCTACGCCGTGGTCGACGGCAAACTGCAGGTCATGCTGGCCGGCGGCAAGACCAGCGGTCTGGCGGCGCCCGAAGCCTTCGTCGGCTATACCGGTGAGGCGTCCGCGCCGGACGCGGTGCTGATTCGCAACAATGGCCTGCATGTCGAGATCCAGATCGACCGTTCCAGCCCGATCGGCCAGACCGACGCGGCCGGCGTCAAGGACGTGCTGATGGAATCGGCGATCACCACGATTCAGGACTGCGAGGATTCGGTGGCCGCCGTGGACGCCGAAGACAAGGCCGTGGTCTACGGCAACTGGCTCGGCCTGATCAAGGGCGACCTGGCCGAAGAGGTCCGGAAAGGCGGCAAGACGTTGACGCGCACGCTCAACCCCGACCGCGAATACACCACGCCGGATGGCGGCACATTGACCCTGCCGGGCCGCAGCCTGCTGTTCGTGCGCAATGTCGGCCACCTCATGAGCACCGATGCGATCCTCGACGCCGACGGACGGGAAATCCCGGAAGGCATCCTAGACGGCATCGTCACCAGCCTGATCTCGGTGCACGACCTCAAGGGCAACGGCAAGTACAGCAACAGCCGCCGAGGCAGCGTCTACATCGTCAAACCGAAGATGCACGGCCCCGAGGAAGTGCAGTTCACCTGCGACCTGTTTGCCGCCATCGAAGACCTCTACGGCCTGGACCGCAACACCCTCAAGGTCGGCATCATGGACGAGGAGCGTCGCACCACGCTCAACCTCAAGGCCTGCATTCAGGTGGCGCGCGAACGCACGGTGTTCATCAACACCGGCTTCCTCGACCGTACCGGCGACGAGATTCACACCAGCATGGAAGCCGGCCCGGTGGTGCGCAAGGCGGACATGAAACAGGAACCCTGGATCGCAGCCTATGAGGACAACAACGTCGATATCGGTCTCGAAACCGGCCTGCAGGGCAAGGCGCAGATCGGCAAGGGCATGTGGGCGATGCCGGACCTGATGGCAGCGATGATGGACGCCAAGATCGGTCATCCGAAGTCCGGCGCCACCACCGCCTGGGTGCCGTCGCCGACGGCCGCCACGCTGCATGCGATCCACTACCACAAGGTCAACGTCGCCGAGCGCCAGCAGGAACTGCTCGCGCGACCACGCGCCGACCTGGGCAAACTGCTGACGATCCCGGCGCTGAAGAACATGCCGACCGCCGAACAGATTCAGCAGGAACTCGACAACAACGCACAGGGCATCCTCGGTTACGTCGTGCGCTGGATCGACGCCGGCGTCGGCTGTTCCAAGGTGCCGGACATCCACGATGTGGGCCTGATGGAAGACCGCGCCACGCTGCGCATCTCCAGCCAGCACATCGCCAACTGGCTGCGTCACGGCATCTGCAGCCAGGAACAGGTGATGGAAACCATGAAGCGCATGGCCGCCATCGTCGACCGCCAGAATGCGGCCGATCCGGGCTACCAGGCCATGGCCGCGAACTTCGAAGACAGCGTCGCCTTCGCCGCCGCTTGCGATCTGGTGTTCAAGGGCGTGGAGCAGCCCAACGGCTATACCGAACCGCTGCTGCATGCGCGGCGACGTGAAGCCAAGGCCAAATTGCGCTAAGCGCAGCCTGTTGTTCGAACGCCCCTCACCCTGGTGTGGGGCGTTTTTTGTGGATGGCGGTTCGACCCTCGCTCAGACTAGCCTCGTCATTCCAGGTCGCGCCGGCGGCTCGTCCGGAATGACGGTGGTCGGACCGAAACGGCCCGGCCGCTCGAATTCAGGGCCGCTGCGCGCAAATGGTGTCGTGCACGAATCGGAGCTTGTCGACGGCCGGCGCCGGCAGCACGAACGGGTAGACATCGCCCTGCCCCAGGCTACGGCTGAGGTTATTGAGCAGAAAGGTCAAAGGCGTCCACTTCTCGTACAGAGCGTCGAAATCGAGCTGTGACGCCCGCGTGTCCCCCAGCACCAGATCCAAGGCCGGCAAATCGGACGCTGCGGGCGTCATCCGCAGGCCGCAATTGGCGGCAGTATCGATGGTGTCGAGCATGTGCAGATAGTGTGCCCAGGTCTCGGCCCAGTCCTCCCAGGGATGCATGGTTGCGTAGGCACTGATGAATCGTGCCGACCAGTCCGCCGGCGCGCCCTGCTCGTAGTGCCGCTGTGCGGCCTCCGCATAGTCTTCGCGCTCGTCGCCGAACAGCGCACGAAACGGCTCGATCCGCTCACTGTCGTCGATCAAACGGTCCCAGTAGTAGTGACCGATCTCGTGACGAAAGTGGCCCAGCAGCGTGCGATACGGCTCGTGCAGCTGCAGGCGGCGACGCTCGCGTTCCGCATCGTCGGCCTCGGCGATGTTGATCGTGATCACGCCACCGGCATGGCCGGTCATGACCGGCGCGCTGTCTTCCGCCTGCGGCGGAGGATCCGCAAGAAACTCGAACACAAGGCCGTGCTCGGGATCCTCGCCGGTATCGGCCACCGGCAGCCTCAGTTCCAACAGGCTGTAGATCAGCCGGCGCTTGGCGGATTCGAGAGCAACCCAGGCGTCATGGTGGCCTTCCAGATCGAGGTCCGGAATCGTGCGCGTGAGACGGCAGGACACGCACTGCGGGTTCGGGTCGTCGACCGGCACGGCCCAGTTGCAGAATCCCTGGACCGCGTCGTGTTCGCACAAGCGATATCGCCGCTTGGCCAGCGTAGCCTTCTCGGGCGCCCACAAGCCGCCGTCGAGCGGTCGGATCGAAGTGATCACCCCAACGTCCGGCAGAAACGCGAGCTTGGCGCCACAGCTCAGGCATTGATCGTTCTGGAAGAAAACGACCGCTTTGCAATGTCCGCAATGAAAGAGATTCAATCCGCTCTACCTGATTCCAGTGGGTCCGGCCACAGTGTGCTCCGGCACCGATGAATCCAGTCTGGCAGGGCCGCAAATCCGGGCAGGCGCCCGTCGGCATCGTCGATCGGCTCCTGCGCAGGATACCCGTGTTCGAGTACGACCACCGGCATGCCCGCCGCACGCGCCGCGAGAATATCGGTGCGCGAGTCGCCGACCATCAGGCCATCGCGGGCTTCACAACCGGCATCTCGCGCCAGCCACAACAAGGGCGCGGCGTCGGGTTTGCGCGTGGGCAGCGCGTCGCCACCGAGCCAGGCACGAAAACGCGGGGCCAGCCCCAGGGCCACCAGCAACGGCTCGACGTAGCGATGCGGCTTGTTGGTGCACACCGCCAGTTCGGCGCCCTGCTGCGCCAGCGCATCGAGGGCTTCGAAGGCCCCCGGATAGACGCGCGTTTGCAAGCACAGGCAGTCGCCATAGTGCCGCATGAAACGCTCGAACTCGCGCTCCGCCAGCGCGGAGGCGTCGGGCCGTCCGGCCCAGGCCAGCGCCGAGCTGAGCAGCTGCCGTGCGCCGTGACCGACCCAGGCACGGATGCGCGCCTCGCCGGGCGGCGGCAGGCCGAGTTCTTCCAGCGTGCGGCCCACGGCTTCGGCCAAATCCGGCGCGGAATCGACCAGGGTGCCGTCCAGATCGAATATGACCAGTGCAGGTTCTTTCATGCGGCCAGTAGTCTACGCACTCGATAATTCCCGGTATCGCCAAAAACGATTTTCTCCCTCTGCGAGGGGGCCGGGTGAGGGCGCTTTTCAAGGCTCCGCGCCAGGCCCCAGGGCGAAAAGCGCCCTCATCCCCAGCCCTACTCCCGGAGGGAGAAGGGGGACCCTGAGATCGGTATCAATTTTCGCTTGGTCTTGGCGCTGCGATACGGCGTTGCTCGTCGTCATCATAGCGATGGCTATGCCTCCTCCTCCTCGCGCCTTGTCTCGCAGCACCATCCCTTCTCGATTGATTGCACTGACCTCCGGGACACCACACCAGGGCCTCAGCCACCAGGACCGCAGTCCATGCAGCCCGGCACCGGCTCCTCGCCCATCTGCATGTTGCGCAACAGACTGCGCAGCCCACTGCGCAAGCCTTCTTCAATCACCGGGTGGTAGAACGGCATGTCGAGCATCGTCGACACCTTCAGCTTCTGCTGCACGCTCCAGGCCAGCAGATGGGCCAGGTGCTCGGCATGGGGGGCGATCAGCTCGGCGCCCAGAAACCGGCCGCTGTGCGGACAGCCGTAGAGCTTGGCGAAACCGCGATTACGATTGATCACGCGGCTGCGTCCCTGGTTTTCGAACGACAGGCCGGCTTCACGATACGGCCGGCCGGCCGCCTCGAGTACGGCGCTGCCAGCGCCGACGACCGCAATCTGCGGGTCGCTGAACAGGATCTGCAGACCGGCGCGTCGCGGATAACGTCGAACCTCGGGGTATCGCCCCGCATTGAGCCCCGCGAAGCGTCCATCGTCGGCGGCCTCGTGCAGCAGCGGCAGTTCGCCGTCGGCGTCACCGGCGATGAAGATGTGATCGAGCGAGCAGCGCAAGGTTTGACGGTCGAATTCGGGCACGCCGTGCTTGTCGAGTTTCAGCCCGGTGTTTTCCAAGCCGAGCCGCGACACATTCGGCCGGCGCCCTGTGGCCGCCAGCAGATAATCGAAACGCTCCTGATGGCTCTGCCCGCCCTGGGTCCAGCGCAGCAGTACCTGGTCGCCGTCGCGTTGGGGCGTTTCCAGCTCCGATTCCGCGCTCCAGAGCATTTCGTCCTCGAACAGCCTGAGTGCGTAGTCGATCACCGCCTGATCCTTGAGCAGACCGACCGAGCGACCCTTGTCGAACAGGCGCACCCGCACGCCGAGACGATGCAGCGCCTGACCGAGCTCCAGTCCGATGACGCCGGTACCAACCACCGCCACGGACTCGGGCAGACTCCGCCATTCGAAGACCTGCTCGTTGGCGACCAGGCGATCGCCCAGCGCACGCCAGGGCTCGGGAATGGATGGTGATGATCCGGTGGCGATGATGATGCGCTCGGCTTCGAGCTCACGCCCGTCGTCGAGGCGCAGTCGATGGTCGTCAACGAAACGGGCGTGCGCACTGATTCGATGTCGCGCCGGAAACGCCTCGATATCTTCCAGCGTCAGGCGCACAAAGCGATCCCGTTCCTCGCGCACACGGCGCATCACGGCCACCCCATCGATTCGCGGTGGCTCGGTGCGTACGCCGAATACGTCCGCTACGCGCACCGCATGCGCGGCATCGGCTGCGGCGATCAGCAATTTCGATGGCATGCAGCCCGCGCGCGCGCAGGTGGTACCGCCGGGACCAGCCTCGATCAGCAGTACGCTGTCCGTACGTTTGCGTGCCTGGCGATAGGCGGACAGACCGGCGGTGCCGGCCCCGATGATGGCGATTTCGGTCTTCACGACATTCGGACCTCGTCAGTTGGGCTTGGCTGCACGCCGATCCGTTTCCACACGATCGAGGGAATGCTGAAGTACTCGTCGACCGAGCGGTGATCGGTCAGCCCGCAGGCTTCTCTTTGCACCAGAAACTGCCACAAGCTGTCCGCTGCGACCTGAACGAGCGCCGCGTGTTCTGCGCGGCCGCGCCGATCTCCAGCCCCGATTGCCTCGTAGGTCTCCAGGGCAAGCAGCGCCGTTTCCAGGACGCGACCGGCGCGTGTCCGAGTGCGGATGTATGATCGGCGGCCGTCAGACGCTGAATCATTCGGGTCTCCGGGCAATCGAATTCGCGCGCCGTTCAGCCCCGGCTCATAAACGCCGGCTAGGGTCACGGCTCATGAATTCGGAAAGCTTGACATGAGATCGACACCAAACAAGTGGATGGCCGCCCTGATCGCGGCTGCGCTGCTGGCACCGCCGATCACCGCGATGGCACAGCCGGGGCACGACGAACTGCCTCCCGGCCTGCAGAAGAAGGTGCAGCGCGGAGAGCCGCTGCCGCCGGGCTGGAAGAAGAAGCTATATCCCGGCGCCTATCTCGACCGGGACCTGTATGCCTATGCGCAGGTGATCAGCCCGATGGACCGCCACGGCCGCATGGTGGTGCGCATCGAAGACGAAACCTTGCGGCTCGTGGCCTCGACCCTGGAGATCGTGGACATCCTCACGCGCTGAGCGATTGACATCGCCCGGTCCACTCAGGGTTTCAGGCGATCGCCGAAATACTCCCGAAGTTTGGCCAGCTTGGGCAATGCCACGCCCGCGATATACGGCTGCCGCGGATGTTGCGACGCGTAGTTCTGATGGTAGGCCTCGGCCTCGAAGAAATCCTGCAGCGGTTCCAGCCGCGTCACGATCGGGCAGGAGAAAACACCGGCGGCGTCCAGCTGCGCAATGTAGCGTTCCGCCACCGCCTTCTGAAGATCGTTCTGGTAGAAGATCGCAGAACGGTACTGGGTGCCAAGGTCGTTGCCCTGACGATCGAGCTGCGTGGGATCGTGCGCGATCGAGAAGAAGATGCGCAGCAACTCGCCGAACGAGGTTTTCGCGGGGTCATATTCGATCTGCACGACTTCCGCATGCTCGGTGGTTCCGGTACAGACCGCCGTGTAGTCGGCGGTCTCGGCGCTGCCGCCCGAATAGCCGTTGACGACCTTGTTCACACCGTCCAGTTCCTGATAGACGGCTTCCACGCACCAGAAGCAGCCACCGGCCAATATCGCGAGCTGTGGCGCCGAGGTTTCGGGCGTGGGATCGAACTCCGCCACCGGGAATTCGCTGGGCTTGATCTTGAGACTGCTGCCGAACAGGGCCATGACGACGCGCTCCAGAAACGTAGACCCACACTATTGGGGCCGGTTGCGGAAACGGCAAGTCGATCAGGCCAGATCCTCGGCGAGCTTGTGAGCGTTGCGCAGCGAAAAGCCGTAGGTGCTTTCCTGCGGATTGGCGCCAATCGACGTCGGGAAGATCGAGCCGTCGATCACGCTGAGGCCAGCCAGGCTGTGGTGCCGGCCGTAGGGATCGACCACGGAGCCTCCGGCTTCGGCACCCCTCAAGGCGCCCCCCCCATGACGTGAGCGGAACCGTACTGCACGCCGCGCGCGCGGCCAGCCAGGTCCGCGCCTCGGCGGGGCTGTGCAAAGGCTGGGCCGCGCAGGAAACCCTCTTGCACGTAGGCAGTGATGGGATAGTCCAGAACCTCCTCACATTCTTCCCCGAGCTCCATCGAACCGCCCGGTGCGCGTTCGTCGCGGCATGCCGTCGATTGAACGTTCGTTTTTTATAGACTGGCCTCGACCCGCACCGATTGCACCACGCGGAGCCGATGTTCAGCCGATACTCACCACGTCGCCAACAGGCTGGTACGCTCAAGCGCCCTGCCCGGCTCTCGAAAAGGATTTTCTACCATGCGTCCGACGCTCCGCCTGTCCGCCCTGATCGCGACCCTGCTATTGCTCAATGCCTGCAAGCTGTCGGCCGCCGAAGCGGGGAAAACCGCTTCATCGGATTCGGCCGCAGCAAGAGTCGCGCAAACCGATCCGCAATGTCAGGCCATCGACGATTTCTATTGGGAAATCGGGAATGGCGAGGGCGTGCTGGCCAGCGGCCGCATCGGTGACGACTACGCGGCCGACGAAACCATCGATATCGCCTCCGCTTCGAAATTCATTTGGGGTGCCTATGTCCTCGAAAACCTGAAGGCGGGCGAGAAACCGAGCGACGAACAGCTCTCGTATCTGGAGATGAAATCCGGCTACTCGGAATTCAATCCATTGTTCTGCCTGTTGTCGAAAAGCGTGGATTCCTGTCTGGATGCGCGCTCCAACAGCAAGCGCAGCAGCAGCGCTATCGGCCGATTTTCGTATGGTGGCGGGCACGATCAGCGCATGGCCGCAAGCATGGGCCTGGGTCGCAAGAACGCAGCTGAACTCACCAGCACCGTCATGGGGACCCTGGGCCTGAGCGGACTCGATATTGCCTACAAGCGGCCGCAACCTGCCGGTGGCGTGGAAGCCAGCCCTGCGGCCTACGGCAAGTTTTTGAGCAAGATCGTGGCCGGCGATCTGCGTATTCACGACTATCTGGGCTATCAGCCGGTTTGTGCGTTCGAGGGCGCCAGCTGCAATGCCGTGTTCAGCCCGGTCAAGGAACGCTGGCACTACAGCCTCAACCACTGGGTCGAGGATGACCCCGACACCGGCGATGGCGCCTTCAGCAGTCCCGGTCTGATGGGCTTCTATCCGTGGATTTCAGCGGACAGGAGCACCTACGGTCTGGTGGCACGCAAGAAATTCTCGAAATCCGCCTATTGGGACAGCGTGCAGTGCGGCCGCAGGATTCGTGCAGCCTGGATGGAATCGCACTGATACTCGTGAATCACGCGCAGCGTGATGCCGCAGGCGATTCAGTCTGCGCGGCGCCGCTGTCGGCATCGCCGATGGATTCTTTGGTCTCAGCCAGGCCCAGCCGAGGCATGCGCCCGGTATCATTCGCGGCATTCCCGTTGCCGAGCCTGCCGATGATGCGTGGGCACCCAGGAGATCATGTCCACACAGCACTACGAAGTCCTCGTCATCGGTAGCGGCCCGGCCGGTGAAGGCGCCGCCATGATGGCCTCCAAGAACCACAAGCGCGTCGCTCTGGTGGAGCGCTATCACGACGTCGGCGGCGGCTGCACGCACTGGGGCACGATCCCCAGCAAGGCCCTGCGTCACGCCGTCAAGACCCTGCACGATGCGCGCCTGAACCCGTTCCTGGGACCAGCGATGGCGGATCTGCGCCTGACCTTTCCGCAATTGCTGTCCAGCGCCGGCCGTGTCGTCGCCACCCAGGTGGCTCACCGCCAGCGCTACTACCAGCGCAACAACGTACCGCTGCTGCGCGGCAGCGCGCGCTTCCTCGATGCGAATACTGTCGAGGTGAGCGCCAAGTCCAGCAGCCAGCGCATCACCGCCGACCACTTCATCATCGCCACCGGCTCGCGCCCCTACCATCCGCCGGAGCTGGATTTCTCGCATCCGCGCGTGGTCGACAGCGACACCGTGCTGCGCTATGACGAAAATCCATTCTCGGTCACGATCTATGGCGCTGGCGTTATCGGCAGCGAATATGCCTCGATCTTCGTCAATCTTGGCGCCAAAGTCACCTTGGTGAATACGCAGGACCGGCTGATGTCATTCCTCGACGGCGAAATCACCGAAGCGCTGTCCTATCACCTGCGCCAGCAGGGCTGCATCATCCGCCACAACGAAACCATGCAAGGCGTGGAGCCCCGCGAGAACGACGTGGTGCTGCATCTGAGTTCCGGGCGGCGCATCAAATCCGACCTGCTGCTGTGGGCCAACGGCCGCACCGGCAATTCCCAGGACATGGGACTGGAGGCGCTGGGTCTGAATCCGGATTCGCGCGGACAACTCAAGGTCAACGGCCACTACCAGACCGGGCAGGCCCACATCTATGCCGTGGGCGATGTCGCGGGGCCGCCGGCGCTGGCGAGCGCCGCCTATGTGCAAGGCCGCTATGCCGTCTCGCACATTCTCGACCCGCAGCTGCCGCCGCACCGCTTCGAGCTGATGCCCAACGGCATCTATACGATTCCCGAGATCAGCTCGGTGGGCCGCACCGAGGCCGAACTGCAGCGTGACCAGGTTCCCTATGAGGTCGGCCAAGCCAACTTCCGCCAGCTCGCGCGTGCACAGATGACCGAGGAAACCGCCGGCCTGCTCAAGATCCTGTTCCATGCCGAGACCCTGGAAGTGCTCGGCGTGCATTGCTTCGGCGACCGCGCCTCGGAGATCGTGCATATCGGCCAGACGGTAATGGCGCAGCCGTCGAACAGCCTCGAATATTTCATCGACACCACCTTCAACTACCCGACGATGGCCGAGGCCTACCGCGTGGCCGCGCACAACGGACTCAATCGACTGGCATAGTCAACCGCGGCATTGCGACAAGGTTACAGTAGGATTCCGGGAGCCCCACTCCCACTGCTGGCTAAGGAGGCTCGCAATGTTCAGACTTTCCACCGCCTGGATCGGCATGGCGCTGATCGGGTCCCTGGTGCCAGGCGGCCCCGTCTGGGCCGAGGACGCCGCCCCCACCGCCATCGTTGCCGTCAGCTACAAGAATCCGGAAAAATTCACCGACGCCTCCGACCGCGGGCTTTACTCACCGCGCGCCACCGAATCGGTGATGCGCCGGCTGACCGCGCATTTTCAGGAGCAGGGCGCCAAGTACCTGGCCGAGGGTCAGACGATGGAAATCGAGGTGACGGACATCGATCTCGCCGGCCGCTTCGAGCCGGGTCACACACCGGGTTACGAAGACGTGCGGCTGTTACGCGAGTCGACCTGGCCGCGCATGGAATTCAACTACGTCGTCAAACAAGGTGAGGAGATCGTCGACTCCGGCGAAGCCAAGCTCTCGGACATGAGCTACCTGATGCATTCGAGCGTGTCGCGCTCGAGCGACCCCCTGCACCACGACACGCAAATGATCGACCGCTGGTTCCGCAAACACTTCGAAGCCAGGTCCGAGGCCACCGCGTCGGCAACTGAGCCTCAATAGTGCGGCGGGCGCTCGTCGCCGGTGGCCGCACCGCCGCTGTCATCCTGGCGCCGCGCCCGTTCGGCCAGCGCCCGACACCAGGCTTCGAGCTTGTCGATGCGTGCATTCTGCGCCGTGATCACTTCGTTGAGCACCTGAACGGTGTCGTCGAGATAGCTCAGTCGCGTTTCAAGCTCGATCAGTCGTTCGTCGTTCATTCGGCGTGGGCACATCCAATGAGTGAGACAACAGCGCTGTATTGTCCCAGACCGCACGCCTCAGCGCGCAGGCTGTTCGTCCGAACGCTCATCGTCCCGGGACGGCAGCCACGCCGGATGCAGGCGATCGGCGAGATCACGCTTGAGTTCGTCCTCGATCTCGCGCAGCGCCGCATTGCCCTGCGCCGCGATCCACTGACCCACGCCGGTCGCCATGCGCACACCGGTGGATTCCGCTGCCTGTGCCGGCGACATCGCCGCGCCACACAGCGCCAGCAGGAATAACGATTTGATCATGGTCTGTTTCATTGCGGCCCCTCCTTGTGTTCGATCCGGGCAAGACCTTGACTGCGAGCAGCGTGCCAGCCCAGAATTTATTTCAACTAATTGATTTTTATATATAAAACTTATCACTCCAATTCGCGGGCAGCGTCCGCGGACGACCGGTCACAAGCGCCGTACACTCACGTACACTCGCATCCGCCGGTGCGGAATACAGGTTCACCAACAGGACAAGAATGAGACGAGCCGTCGCGATCATGGGGCTGCTGCTGGGGCTGCTCAGCGCCTTTGTGGCGTGGCGCGCCTATCAGGATCTGCGCGATCTGAATCGCAACGGCGTGGTCGAATCCGTGGAGGTGCTGGAACGCCGCGTGGACAAGGACGCGCTGGGAACCAAAACCCAGCGCTATCGGGTCGAAGTCGACGGCCGCCCGCGCTGGGTCGAGGCCGTCGGCCGCGACGAGGCCGTCGGCGAACGCGCCTGGCTGCGCCGCCTGCCGGGCCGCGACAGCATCGCCGAGCTGTACCCGGCCCAACCCTCGGCCTCCGCCTGGCGCGGCAGCCGCCATGCGCGACTGTTCTGGATGGCCGTCGCGGGCGTGCCGCTGTGCATACTCAGCGGCATCGCCGTGCTGATGGGCTACGGACTGCGCGGCGTACGCGGCGCCCTGCACGGCTACGCGCAGGCAACGAGACTGGGATACGCTCCGTCGCGCCGCGTTGAACGCGAAACCCAGGACGACGAATCGTGACCGATCAGCAAGACGGAACATGCAGGCGCCCGGAAGCAGCGCTCACGCAGACTGCGGCGGCCCGTCTCTACCATGCGGAGCATCCGATGCGGGCGATGCGGTTTGTGCGCGTTTTCGCAGGCCTGCTGTGCGCAGCGCTGTCCGCCCCGGCGGCGGCCCAGGGCGTTGCTGAACTGAGTTTCTCGGAGCCCGAGCATTTCACCGACCTCGTGGCCCCCACCGGCACCATCGGCGAAACCGATCCGGCGCTGATGGCCGAGCTGCGCGAACGGCTGATGGCGGTGATGTCGGCAAGGCTGCGCGATGGCCAGAAACTGGCGGTAGCGATCACCAACGTCGATCTCGCCGGGCGCATGGAACTGCTCGGCATGAAGGACGGCCGCTGGCTGGCCACGCCGCAGCAACTGCGGATCTACCGCCCCGACACGCCACCGCGCATCAGTGTGCAATATGCCCTGATCGAGAACGACACGGTGATCGCGCACGGCAACGAGAACCTGAGCGACCCGGACTGGGCAGCCCAGGCGGCGGTCCTGTCCGAAACCGGATCTCTGGACCCTGTCACGGGGCTGTTCGAACGCTGGCTGGTGAGTCTGCTCGGCCAGCCGTTATAGGACCCCATCCTTTGGGGGCGCCATCCTTTGGGGGCCCCATCCTTTGGCTGGGCTGGTAACGTAGTCGCCCCTCATCGGCAACACAGCCTATCGCGCAATGGCCCTAGCCCAAATTGGCAGAATCGGTGTACTGACCTCCGGCGGCGACTGCGCCGGTCTCAATGCCGTGATCCGCGCCGTGACCGCTCGCGCGGTCAATCATTACGGCCTGCAGGTCTACGGCATTCTTGACGGCACTCTGGGCCTGATGGAGCGACCGCTGCGTTACGTCGAACTCGCACCCAGCACCTTTGATGGCCGCATCTTCCGTGAAGGTGGCACGGTGCTCGGCACCACCAACAAGGGCGATCCTTTCCGGTTTCCGATGGCCGACGGCAGCGTGCGCGACCGTTCGCAGGACTTCGGCGACGGCGTGCGCGAGCTGGGCCTGGACGCGCTGGTGGTGATCGGTGGCGACGGCTCGATGAGCATCGTGTCGCGGCTGTGTCACGCCGTGGGCGTGGGCATGGTGGGCGTGCCCAAGACCATCGACAACGACGTCCACGGCACCGATTTCTCGATCGGCCACGCCACCGCGGTCGGCGTCGTCACCGACGCCATGGACCGTCTGCAACCGACCGCCGCGAGCCATCATCGCGTGATGATCGTGGAAGTCATGGGGCGCGACGCCGGCTATATCGCGATGCAGGGCGGCATCGCCGGCGGCGCCGACGTGGTGCTGGTCCCCGAGATCCCGTACTCGATGGACGGCGTGGCCACCGCGATCCGCAAGGTCCTTGACCGCGGTCGCACGCACGCTCTGGTGGTCGTCGCCGAAGGCGTGAAGCGTGACGACGGTACGGTCGTCCATTTGCCCGCAAGTACGCGCTACGGCGGCATCGGGCACTGGTTGGGCGAACGCATCGCCGACACCACGCACACCGAAACCCGGGTCACGATCCTCGGCCATGTGCAGCGCGGCGGTTCGCCCTCGCCGCAGGACCGACTGCTGGCCTCGGCCTTCGGCGTGCATGCCGTCGACCTGGTGATGCGCGGCCAGCTGGACCGCATGGTCGCCTGGCGCAATCTCAGCGTGGTCGACGTACCCCTGTCCGAAGTCACCATCGGCGCGCGGCCGCTGGACCCGAACGGCACGCTGGCCACCACGGCGCACGGCCTCGGCATCTACATCGGCGATACCGAGGCCGCAGGCTGATGTCCGTCACCGCTGCCGCAACCGTTTCTCTGGACAAGCCGCTTCGGGAACTGGCGGCCTTGCAGAGCTTCGTGCTCGACCACCCGCGGCTGTTCGTGCTCACGGGCGCCGGTTGCAGCACCGCCTCCGGCATCCCCGACTATCGCGATGCCGGCGGCGCCTGGAAGCGCAAACCACCGGTCACCATCCAGGCTTTTCGGGACAGCGCGCTGACACGGGCGCGCTACTGGGCGCGCAGCTTCGTCGGCTGGCCGTATTTCGGTCACGTCCAGGCCAATACCGCGCATCACGCCTTGACGGCCTTGCAGACTCAGGGCCGGATCGCGCGCCTGTTGACCCAGAACGTGGACCGGCTGCACCAGAAGGCCGGCAGCCGCGAGGTCATCGACCTGCACGGACGGCTCGACGAGGTGATCTGCCTGAGCTGCGGGCTGCGCGAGGCGCGCGAGGCGTATCAACAAACACTGATCGAGCGCAATCCGGACTGGCTCGGGCTGAGCGCCGACTACGCCCCGGACGGCGATGCCGATCTCGACGAACTCGACTTCTCGACGTTCGGGGTGCCGGACTGCCCACGCTGCGGCGGGCTGATCAAACCGGATGTGGTGTTCTTCGGCGAGAACGTGCCGAAATCGCGCGTCGACGAGGCCATGTCCGCGCTCGTGGCGGCCGATGCGCTGCTCGTCGTGGGCTCCTCACTGATGGTCTATTCGGGCTATCGCTTCGCCGTCGCGGCGGCCAGGCATGGCCTCCCGATCGCCGCGATCAACCTCGGCGTGACGCGCGCCGATTCCCTGCTGAGCCTGAAAGCCGTAGCGGCCTGCGATCTGGTCCTGCCCATGCTCAGCGCGCTGCTGAGCTCCTGAACGCCGCGGCAATCGCCTCACGCACCGCCGGCCAGGCCACAGAGCCCGGCACCAGCAGTTCGAAGTGCCCGGACTGCGGCACCGCCACCAGCTGCGCCGGAATGCCCGCAGCCGTGGCGGCCTCCACGGAAGAATTCGGCAGACCGGCGGCGCAGCCCAGACCGCGCCCCGCGAGGCCCAGCGCCAGCAAAGCGTTAGCACACATGAACCGCTCATCGAACAGACAGACGGCAAGTCTGCGGCTGCACGGCCGCGCCCCTGCCGGCCTGTCTCGCTCACGGTCAAGGCAATCACCGGAATTCAATCGGCACGACCAGCTCCAGCGGGCGCCCGTTCGGCGGTACCGGCATGGGCGCGGCGCGCAGAATCAGAGCCAGGGCCTCGCCCGCGAGCGCTTCGCCGCCATCACTTTCGACCACGCGCACGCCGCTTACGGCACCGCTCGCGGCAATACGGAAGCGGACTTGTGCGACGCCGTAGTGCGCGGTGTAGGCCGGGCGATAACCTGCGAGATGCGAGCGCAACTGCGCCAGATAGCGGTCGCCGCCATTGCCGCCGGGCGCGCGCGACGGGGCCTGCGTCGGTGGCGCAACCGTCTGCGGTGGCGGTTTGATCGCCGCGGTGGCCGGCACCGGCTCGGCCCTGGGCTGCGGTTGCGGCACTTCGGGTTTCGGTTTCGGCCGCGACGGTGCCTCGACTACAGTCTTCGGCTTTGACTGTTCAACCGCCAGCGGTGCGACCGGAACCGGCGTGGGCTCGGACTTGACCGGTTGCGGTGTTTCGGGATCCCGTACCGGCTCGCGTGAGGGCGGCTCCGGCACCGGCGTTGGCGGCGCTTCGGCCGACGCCGGCGCCACCTCGCCCAACTGCAGCTCGACCCCGGCGCCTTGCCCTTCCGCGCCCTGCGGACGCGGGTCCGGCGCGGCGACCAGGAACAACACCAGCGACAAGTGCAGCATCAGCGCCCACAGCAGCGCGAAGCTGAGCCGCGGGCTCATTTCGATGGAGCGCGCGTGGTCATCAGCACCACACGATCGATTCCGGTGGCGCGCAGCGCATCGAGCAGCCGCAGCACCTGCGCGGCGTCGGCCTCAGCGTCGGCCTTGATCGCCAGCGCCTCGCCGGGATGCATGGCGCGCCAGCGCCGGCTGAACTCCTGCAACTGCTCGATCGCCACCACCTCGGCGCCGAAGGCGAGTTTCCCGTCTCGGCCGAACAACAAGGCCGAAGCGCCCGCATCGGCACTGCCGGCCTCCGAGGATTTCGGTGGGTCGACGCGAAACGCCGCCGGTGAGGACAGCGCACCCGCCAGCATGAAGAACACCAGCAGCAGGAACACCACATTGATCAGCGGCAACAGGCGTTCGTCATCCAGACCGGAACCGGCGCGCCGCGTGCTCGGCAACACAATCTTCATGAGGCCGCGGGCCGCGCCAGCGAGGCGTTCACGCCCCACAGCTTGAGCCGATCCAGCCATTCCACCAGCGACTGCAAGGGCACGCCGCCTTCGGGTACGACCACCACCGGCGCGGCGCGGCCGCGCAGGCGCTCGCGCAACTGCTCGGCGTTCACGATCTCGCCATCGAGCAGGGCGCCGTCACGGGCAATCGTCAGCGTATGGCCGACCGGCGCCGCGGCATCGCCGCTGTCGCCGGCCAGACTCATCGGAAATGCCCGCCAGTCGAGATAGCTGGAGGCGAGCATGAAGAAGAACAGCAGGATGAAGACCACGTCGACCAGCGAGGTCAACGGAATCGCGTGCCGACGCCGGGGCGGCAATACGATGCGCGCTCGGACGGTCGAGCCGTTCATGCGCCGGGCTTGCGCGTCACGTCGAGGTCCGCCTGAGGCCGCGCGAACAGGCGCGTCAGCGCGCTTTCCATGGCCTGATGCAGGCGCTCCACACGCCGCTCCAGCCAGTTCAGCACCGCGATGGTCGGGATCGCCACGATCAGCCCGGCGGCTGTCGTCAGCAGGGCTTCCCAGATGCCGCCGGACAGGATCGCCGGGTCGACCCGGTCACCGGCGGCCTGGAGTCGCTGGAACGCCTCGATCATGCCGAGCACGGTGCCGAGCAGGCCCACCAGCGGCGCCAGCTGGCCGATCACTTCCAGCGGCCGCAGCAGGGTCCGCGCCGAGGCCAGACGGTCGGCCGCCTGCTGCGCGATCTGCTCGCGCAGCGCCTCGCTCGGTCCGTAGCGGCGCAGGCCGTCGATGGCTTCGATCATCAGCTGCGCCAGCGGCGAGGGATGCGTGCGCAGCGCAGCAATCTGCGCCTCGGCGCCACCGCTGCGCCAGGCGGACAGCAGCGGTTCGACGAAACGCTCGTCGCCGTAGCGGTGTTCGAAGAACTCCCAGACCTTGACGATGGTCAGGGTCATCGCGGCGATCGACATCAGCACCAGCACCAGCATCGCCGGGCCGCCGAGCTTGAGCCATTCCAGGGCTTGGGACAGCATGCGGTGAATCTCCCTTGATCTGCCTAGTTTGCCTGGCGGTCGGCTGCGATCATGCGCCCCTGACCGCCAGCCTGCGTGTTGGGCGGCGCCTGCATCACCACGCGACCGGCACCGATGCCACGCGGGTCCGAGACCGCGCTCAGCGTGCGCGCTTTCCGGTCCCAGACCACGATCTGCATATTGCCGTAATACCGCGCGGACTCGCTGAGCTGATGACCCAGCTTGCGCAGGCCGTCGATCTCGGCCTGCGAGAACGCGCCGGGTTCGTAGACCACCGTGTCCGGCACGAACTGATGGTGATAGCGGCCCAGCTTGACGATGTCCTGCGGCGCATAACCATAGATGTACGCCAGGGAGGCCAGCAGAGTCATGCTGATGATGCGGCTGCCGCCCGGTGTGCCGAGCACCGCCACGCCGTCCGGCCCCTCGATCATCAGCGGCGTCATGCTCGACAGCATGCGCTTGTGCGGCGCGATCACATTGGCCTTGGTGCCGATCAGCCCGTAAGCGTTCGGCGCCAGCGGCTTGGCCGAAAAATCGTCCATCTCGTTGTTCAGGAAATACCCGGTGCCCGGCGCCATGTAGCCTGAACCGAACCCCAGGTTGATCGACAGCGTGGCCGACACGCGGTTGCCTTCGGCATCGATGATCGACAGATGGCTGGTGGTGTCGCCTTCGCGCAAGGTTTCGTTCGGCGACTCCAGTTCGATGCTGGGCGTGGCCCGAGCAAGGTCGATACTGTCCGCCAGCGCATCGGTGTAGTCGCGCGACAGCAGCTTTTCGAGCGGAACCTCGACAAAGGCCGGATCACCCAACCAGGCCGCACGGTCGCGGTAAACGCGACGCATCGCCTCGATCATCTGGTGTCGCGCCAACACCGGATCGTTCGGCGGCCAGTGCTTGCGACCGAGAATCTGGAATACCTGCTGGAATGCGATACCGCCCGCCGAAGGCAGCGGCGGCACGGTCACGCGATACGGCCCCGCCAGGAACACGATGGGCTTGCGCTCGACGATGCGATAGTCCTCCAGATCCTTCTGCTGCCAGATGCCGCCGTCGCGCCGCACGCCGGCGAGCATGCGCGCCCCGGTTTCGCCGCCGTAGAAGGCATCCCGCCCCCCCTGCGCGAAGCGTCGCAGGGTTTGCGCCAGATCGGACTGCACCAACCGGTCGCCGGCTTTCAGCGGGCTGCCGTCCGGCACGAACACCGCGAGCGCGGCCGGGCTGAATCGGGCCAGGTGATCGACGATCGCGCCGGCCAGCTTCTCGTCGACCGGAAAGCCGTCCTGCGCCAGACGGATCGCCGGCGCCAGCAATTGCGCCAGCGGCAGCTCCCCGAACACCCGCGCGATGTGCACCAGCGCTGCCGGCTCGCCGGGAATGCCGGAGGCCAGCGGACCATTGCGCGACAGCTCCGCCACTGGCTCGCCGTCGCGGTCCAGGTACATGTCGCCGGTCGCGGAGATCGGCGCCACTTCGCGCCCGTCCACGACCAGATCCAGATCATCGAATTCGCGATGGATCATCCAGAAGCCGCCGCCGCCCAGCCCCGAACCGGTGGGTTCGACCACCGCCAGCGCGGCGCTCACGGCCACCGCGGCGTCGAAGGCATTGCCGCCCTGCGCCAGTATCTCCAACCCGGCGTCGGTCGCCAGCGGGTGCGCGCTGGCCACCGCGTAGCCGGGTGGCCGTTTGGCTTCGGAAGTGGACGAGGCGGCAGGCGGCTCGGCCGCCAGTGCCAGAACCGGGAACAGCAGCGCGACCAGCAGGCCGCGAAAGGGATTGTTCAAGCCGTGTCCTTCTCGGCCGCCGTCAGGCGCCGGTATTTGGCCAGCAGTTGTTCTTGGGTTTCAGCGTGAGCGGGGTCCAGCGGAATGCAGGCGACGGGGCACACTGTCTGGCATTGCGGCTTGTCGAAATGTCCGACGCATTCGGTACAAAGGCCGGGGTCGATCTCGTAGATCTCCTCGCCCTGGTAGATCGCCTGATTCGGACACACCGGCTCACAGACATCGCAGTTGATGCATTCGTCTGTAATCTTCAGCGACATGGCTAGTAGCCCACCCACTTTATAGCTACGGCTATCGCCAAGAACGGCTTTCTCCCCCTCCCTCCGGGAGACGGTTGGGGTAAGGGCGCCCGCCGCATGCAGACTCGGCGCATTGATGAGCGCCGAGCGCCCTCATTCCCAACCGCTGCCGCTTTGGGGCCTCGCTTCGCTCGCCCGGAGGGAGCAGGGAGCACTCGCATGTTCGGCTCACACGTCATATCCGCATTCTTCTCATGGGAGGACCACCGGCGCGGCTCGCGACCGCTCAGTGGCCCACGCCGATGCGAGCCAACAACTTGGGCACCACCGACTCCGGCACCAATTTTTCGACCGGCGCGCCCAGCGCGGCCAGTTCCCTCACCAGCGAGGACGACAGGTGCGCGTACTCCGGCGAAGGCGCCAGCAACACCGTATCCAAGGCCGGGTAGAGATCGCGATTCATCACCGCCATCTGCTTTTCGTAGTCCACGTCCCCAACCGTGCGCACGCCGCGCACCAGCACCGTGACGCCGTGCGTGCGCGCAAAGTCCACGACCAGACCATCAAAGCCCTGGACCGTGACATTGGTCAGACCGAAGTGCTGAATCACGCCTTCCACCAGCGCGATCCGTTCCTCCAGCGTGAAGCGTGGATTCTTGGACGGATTGAGTCCCACCGCGACGATCAGATTCGGGAACATTGCAGCCGCGCGACGAATGATGTCGGTATGGCCGTAGGTCACCGGATCGAAGGTACCACTGTAGGCAGCGACGACGCTCATCGGATTATTGTCCCGTGTAGCAAACCAGTGCGTAGCTTACCTGACCGGCCCGCTTTTCCTTGAGCACTGTCCAGCCCGGCGGCCATTCCGGCGACGCCGTGCCGCGCCATTCACAATAGACCCGATGCATGGTCTTCAAATGCGCCGGCAGCGCCGCCAGCACCTGCGGCAACAGCGCCGCCTCATAGGGCGGATCGACGAACACCACGTCGTAGCGCTCGGTGTCCTGCGCCAGAAAGCCCAGCGCATCGCCGCCCATCAGCCGCGCCCGTGCACCGGCATCCAGCGTCAGCGTCGCCGCACGCAGAGTCGCCAATTGCGCTGTGCCCCGCTCCACGAAACACACCCGATCCGCGCCGCGCGAGAGCGCCTCCAGGCCCAGTGCACCGCTACCGGCGAACAGGTCAAGGCAGCTTGCACCGTTGATCAGTGGCGCCAGCCAGTCGAACAGCGTCTGCCGCACGCGGTCCGGCGTAGGCCGCACGCCGCCGTCCGGATCAAACTCGACACGGCGCGAACGCCATTGTCCGCCGATGATGCGGAGCTGGCCTTGGGGTCGTTTCATGGAGGCTGCGCTTTTGCAAGGTGGAACGGCCGAGAGCCGGCATTAGAAACCGCGTGGGGGAATTCTTCAAACGGATCGTTCCACCTCTGACCGGCTCAAGACCACCGGAAAACGCTGCGGCTTCCTGGCGCGCGAGACGTCGCTCATCCACGGCAAATCCACGTCGAGAACATCGCGATACAGAAAGAGTACCGAGGCAAGCGCCAGGTTCTGGGTATTTGCCGCCACGTTCAAATCCACCGCCAGATGGCTCAAAAACGCCTCCACCTCCCCCGCACCCATGTTCGCCGGGTGCCGCTTGCCGTGAAACACGATGAAGCGTTTAATCCAGTGGACACAGGTATCCTCCGTTCGCAGGCTCTAGTGCTTGGCGCGTATACGGTAGCGGACCTGTTCCAAGAGCTTGGGAGGCCTTGAATCCAATGCGGCTATGCTTTGAAAAGACGTATTTTCTGATGACATACCCTTTCTCATCAGTCACTTACAAAAATTCTGTACAGATTATACGTCTGATTGGCAGGTTAGGCGTCATCCTGATGTCTAATAAGCGTTGTGCACCAGATTATAGGTGGGAGGATTAACCATGGATTTCGACTATCCCCAGCTTCTTGATGCACTGAAGGCGGAGCTAATCCCCGGCCGAACGGAATCTCACGCGTTTCTCCTGTGGTTTCTCAAGAACTACTATCGCTTGGACGAAATCGAAGCTGCGGACGCGGTGTGCGACGGATTCGATGACAAGGGCATCGACGGCATTTACGTCGATGAAAATTTGGAATGCGTAGATATTTTTCAGTGCAAGCTCGTGCAGAATCCGGTCAAGACTCTCGGGGATACTCAGCTAAAAGAATTTATAGGCACACTTTCTCAGCTTCAAACCGAAGACCAAATAAATGCACTTGCAGCGTCAACCAGCAACGTTGAGCTACGAAACGTCCTTGCTGCTGAAAACGTTGCCACAAAGGTCGCTGAGGGGTTCACGGTTCGAGGAGTATTCCTAACCAATATCAGCGCCGACGGAAATGCGACCACGTTCCTAAAGGTCCGTGATGACTGCAAGCTCTTCGACAAAGACGCTCTGGTCGCGGGGTATATCCATGCTGGGCCTTCCACGCCAGTTGGCACAAAGGTCGAATTTGACATCTTTGGGCAGGAATCATCTGAGCACATTATTGGCGACGCAACAGTAATGTTTGCTCCGCTCAAGGCCAGTGAATTGGTCGGCCTGGATGGCATCGCAAACAACCAACTATTCGCTTGGAACGTGAGAGGGTCACTTGGGCGCACGAAAGTAAATAAGGATATCGGCCGAAGTGTAGACGACGCAGGGGAACACAAGAATTTCCTCATGTTCCACAACGGGCTAACGCTCCTTTGCAACGAACTCAAGCGAACCGGGGACAAAATCGAAGTGTCCGGGTACTCCGTAGTTAACGGTTGCCAAAGCCTCACGAGCCTATATGAGCATAAAGCCAAGATCACGGATGACCTTCGACTCATGGCGAGGTTGATCAAGCTTCCTGCTGGAAGTGATTTGGGCGAAAAAATCACCCATCATAGCAACAACCAGAATCCGATCAATGCCCGTGATATGCAGTCGAACAGTTCCATTCAGCGTCGGCTTCAAAATGAATTTCAGGCCGTTTTCGGTGGGGCCGCCACCTACAGGATCAAGCGTGGGGAGGCTGACGGATCGGTCATCACCATAGACAACGATGAAGCTGGAAGGCTTATGTTGGCGTTTGATCTTGGGCAGCCTTGGACGTGCCACCAGAGCTACAAAATCCTCGACGAATTACATAGCGATATTTACGCCCGGCCGGAGGTAAACGCGCAGCGAATTTACGCTATTTGCGCGCTGGGCGATGTGGTGCTCGACAATCTGGAAAAAATTGACCACAAATTGCTGAGCAGCTACCGCCTAACACGATACTTCTTGATGCACTTGCTTCGTCTCGCGCTTGAAGAAGATCCGGATGGCAAAGCGTTATGCAAAGATCCCCGGGACTATTTAACCTCCCCTGGGAGCCTAGACCGTATGAAGGCGGCTGCAAGCACAGTTATCCGCGACTTGATCATCGACCTGAACGCAGAAGTGAAGGATCGAGACGAAAAAGACAATCCGTTAGATTTCAAACGCGAGCTGAAGAGCCCGAACTCCGTGCGGGACTTGGCGAAGTCAATAATTCCACAGTATCAGAAGGCAGTTGCCCGCGACCGCGCAAGCTCATTCAGCGGCGAGTGGAAATCTTGGCCAAAAAACCCATAGGCGGTGGTCTGGTGCACAACAAATCGCTGCAGTGGACGTTTGACCCGTCGCCTGTTTTTGCTTCCGCAATAACAGCCGCCGCATCAAACGCCCCTGAGCTCAAGCGTTGGGCGGCAAGGAAAGATCAGCTAGTAATTCGAAGCCGAAATACGACCGCGCCTGAAAGCGAAGTGCCGGGGATGCCAGTGCTCGAAAAATATTCATGAGCGCCGATCTATTCATTTCGTACGCCTGGACGTCAGTGGCTCATCGGGAGTGGGTCCGATTGCTTGCTAGCCAACTTCATCTCATTGGCTATGATGTAAAAATCGATGAAGCAGTTGATTATGGATCAAGCTTGAGTGGCTTCATGCAGGAGGTTACGGACGCTAATCATGTTCTGCTTATAGTCGATGAGAATTACGTTGAGCGGGCGAATTACAATCCTGAATCTGGAGTTGGCATCGAAAATAAGTGGATAAGCTCTGCATTTATGGGCAAGCCAGCCGCATGGTTGTCAGTTGTGTTCGTCAGGAACTCTCAGCGTAAGTTGCCTACTTGGCTTGAGGATCACAATCCAAAGGGTTTTGATTTTAACGCCAGCCCTGAAAATAATGAATTTCCAGGGGCGGTCCAGATCAACCAAATCTGGCGGTGGATTGAGGGGTTGCCTGCAGACACAACCCATGCAGTCCCATTGTCTTTGATTCGAAAACGCGCCGCTCGAATTGAGCGTGTCGACGCTCGTCGCGATCCAGCTCTTTATGCGAGTCCTGCTTTAGATGGACGTGTAACTTTTCGCCATGGCGACCATGCTCACTATACGGTCGGTCACGGGGAGTACGAATTCAAAATTGATTTCAGTGGATGTTCGGACGATAGCGTATACGTCTATATAGACAGCGGCCTTAAGGCCGTCGGGCTAATCACCAGTGAAAATTTTGATCCACTCAATGTGGAGTCTTTTCTGACGCCCGGACGAGATGTCACGCCAAGTGTGGGGCAGAAAGTAGTCCTACTAAACCCACACGGAGCACTATGTGTAATAGCCATTGATGAGGTGCAGCGTGAAGTCAACGCTGCAGAGTATGTCCCAGAGCATGTGACTTTCACCTATGAAGTTCTGGTGAATCACTAATGTTCCAAGCGGACGTCGGGGTCAGGTCTTGTTCCGACGTTGACGTCGGGGTCAGACGTTGACGTCGGGGTCAGGTCTTGTTCCTTGCCAAATTTCTTTGGCTTCGCTACGTTCCCGGCATGGCCCGCCCTCTGCGTATCGAATTCCCCGGCGCGATCCATCATGTGATGGCGCGCGGCAATGCCCGTCAAGCTATCTTCCTCAATGACGAAGATCGCGACGCCTACGAGAGCGGACACCGACAACTTCCGCAGATCGGTGCGCACTTCGAGTAGCACTATTCGACTACTCGACGGTAAGCCGGATCGCGCGAGGTGTGGATCGACGGGCTGCGTCAAGGCGCAAGACCTGACCCCGACCTTGGTGTGACCCCGACCTTGGTGCGACCTTTGGTGACCCCGACCTTTCTGGTAGTGCGCCGGTGGTGACAGTTTCGTGGCCGCCGGGCAGGACCGCGAATCTACCGTTCGTCGGCCCGGCGTCGGCCCGGGGGCAATATCGGCGTTATTCCGTGGACAGATCGGTTAGCGTGGAACGGCGGGATCGGCAGAGGGGGACGGCATGGAGACGATGGATCGTCGTGATTTTCTCCGTTTCGGCGGACGGGGCCTCGGTTACGCGGCGCTCGCTCGCGCCTTGGCGGGGTGCGGCGGTGGAGGCGGAAATGGCGGCGATTCGCCGCCCGACGAGCCACCGGTCACCGACACCTTGCCGGCCGCGAGCGCCGAGTCGCAATGGCTCAAGCGCACCAGCTTCGGTGTGACGCCCGAATCGCTGAGCGACATACAAAGCCTCGGCATCGAGGCTTATTTCGAGCAGCAACTCAATCCCGGTCTGCTCGACGATCTGGCGGTCGAAACCCAGGTCGCGCTGCGTTTTCCCTTGGCCAATGCCGGCCCGACGGCGCTGCGCGCCGGCTATCCGGACAATCAGACCACGATCGTCCAGCACATCGAGGCGGCGACCTACTTCCGCGCGTATTTCTCGCCGCGCCAGCTCTACGAGGTCATGGTCGAGTTCTGGCACACGCATTTCAGCATCCAGATTCTCAACGGTGTCGCGCCGATCTTTCACCCTTCGTACGATGCCGACGTGATCCGCCCGAACGCGCTGGGCCGTTTCGGCGAACTGCTGCTGGCGGTCGCCAGAAGCCCGGCGATGGTCTACTACCTCGACAATTTCCTGAACTTCGTCGATAGCCCGCAGGAAAACTACGCGCGCGAGTTGATGGAGCTGCATACACTCGGCGTGGACGGCGGCTACACCGAGCAGGACGTCAAGGAAGTCGCACGCTGCTTCACCGGCTGGACGATCAACAGCAACACCGCGCGCTTTCAATTCGTCGCGGCGCTGCACGATGACGGCCCCAAGACCGTACTCGGCCATGCCATCGCCGCTGGTGGCGGCATCAGCGATGGCGAGCAGGTACTCGAGATCCTGGCCGCGCACCCGTCGACGGCGCAGTTCATCGCCCGCAAGCTGTGCCGGCGTTTCGTCGCCGACCAGCCGCCACCGGGCCTCGTCGATGACATCGCCGCCGTTTATGTTTCGACGGACGGCGACATCAGCGCAATGCTGCGTGCGCTGTTCGCCGCCTCGGACTTCAGCGAGCTGCGGGACGCCAAGTTCCTGCGCCCGACCGAGTTCCTCGGTCAGATGCTGCGGGCGATGAATGCACCCAACGATTTTCCGTCCGGCGACCGCTGGAGCATCTATTTCTATCTGCTGCAGTTGCTCGGCCAAGTGCCGTTCTACTGGGTGCTGCCGAACGGCTATCCCGACGTCGCCGCCTATTGGGCGACGACCAGCGGTCTGCTCAACCGCTGGCGCATCGCGCTGGTACCGGGCATTCCGGATTTTCAGGACCTGTTCGACCTTTCGCGGCTCAGCGCCGAGGCCGGCACGATCGCCGAACTGGTCGACGCCGTGGCCGCGAACCTGCTGTTCCGTCCGCTTGCCGATGAGGACCGGCAAGGACTGATCGACTATCTGAGCGCGCAGGCCGGCGTCGATGCCGACATCTCGCTCGGCGCCGAGGCGCTGCGCGCGCTGACCGCGGTGTCGGCAGCCCTGCTCGTCAGCTCCGCCTATTTCCAGCTTCGCTGAGGTGAGCGCCATGCCCCTAAGCCGCCGTGATCTGCTCAAAGGTGCCAAGGCCGCGACCGGCAACGTGCTGGTCTGCATTTTCCAGCGTGGTGCCGCGGATGGTCTGAACTGTCTGGTGCCGTATGGCGACCCCGGTTACTACGCGAGACGCACGCGCATCGCGATTCCGCCGCCCGGACAGTCGGGCGGGGCGCTCGATCTGAATGGGTTCTTCGGACTCAATCCGGCCGCCGCCTCGATGCGTACGCTCTACGATGCCGGCCGTCTGGCGCTGGTGCATGCCGCCGGTGTGCCGCACGGCACGCGTTCGCACTTCGATGCGCAGGCGCGCGTCGAGGAAGGCATTGCCGCCGGGCTTGCGCTCGACACCGGCTGGATCGGCCGCCACCTCGCCGCCACGGCCTCGGCCGCCGACCGGCCGTTCCGGGCGACCTCGCTGTCCGGTGCGGTTCCGACCTCGCTGCTCGGCGCGCCCGATCCGCTGGCGGTCTCGGAAATCGACGCCTTCGGTCTCGGTGATCTCGGCGGCACGCCGTACCAGGACACGCTGGCGGCGCTGTTTCGCGAATCGGTGCCATACGCCGGCACCGCGCAGACCGCGCTTGCGGCCATGGACGAACTGGCGGCCGCCGACCCCGGACAGTTCATGCCGGCAAACGGCGCCGAATATCCCCCCGGCGAGGCCGGTTCGAAGTTGCTGCAGACGGCGCAACTGATCAAAGCCGATCTCGGCGTCGAGGTGGTCTGTCTCGACCTCGGTGGCTGGGACCATCACGAAAACGAGAACAACTATTTGCCGACCTCGCTCGGCGGTCTGGCCGATGCGTTGCTGGCCTTCGACACCGACCTGGGTGCGCAGATGGAGCGCGTCACCGTCATCGCGATGACCGAGTTCGGGCGTCGCGTTGGCGACAATGCGTCCAATGGCACCGACCACGGTACCGGCTCGCTGTTCTATGCGCTCGGCGGCGGCGTTGCCGGTGGCCAGATTGCCGGCCCTTGGCCAGGGCTCGCCGACGCTCAGCTCGCCAGCGGCGAGGATCTGGCGATCACGACCGATACGCGCGGCCTGCTCGCGCAGTGCCTGGAGCGGCGTCTAGGCAACGCCGACGCACTGGGACTGTTTCCCAGTTACACGCCGGCAACGGTGCCGGAGCTGTTCGTCTGAATCAGGTGGATCGGGCGGACCGTCGAGCGCCCCGGCCCACAAAAATGACACTCGCCGGCCATCGTCTCGTGCAGCCTCGGGTATTCCGTGCCGCCCATGTAAGACGTCGGGGTCAGGACGCCGGGGTCAGACGCCGGGGTCAGGTCTTGTTCCTAAGACGCCGGGAACGCCGGGGTCAGGTCTTGTTCCTTGCCAAATTTTTTTTGGCTTCGCTACGTTCCCGGCATGACCCGCCCTCTGCGTATCGAATTCCCCGGCGCGATCCATCATGTGATGGCGCGCGGCAATGCCCGTCAAGCAATCTTCCTCAATGACGAAGATCGCGACGCCTACGAGAGCGGACACCGGCAACTTCCGCAGATCGGTGCGCACTTCGGGTAGCACTACTCGACTACTCGACGGTAAGCCGGATCGCGCGAGGTGTGGATCGGCGGGCTGCGTCAAGGCGCAAGACCTGACCCCGACCTCTGCTCGTGTCCAAATATGCTTGACTCCGAAAGACGGTATCTACTGGCGCGTCTTACTTTGATACCGCCGGTACCCGGCCGTAGACGTCGTCGAAGCGAACGATATCGTCCTCACCGAGATACGAACCGCTCTGCACCTCGATCAGTTCAAGCAAAACCTTGCCCGGGTTTTCGAGGCGATGTGTCACGCCCAGCGGGATATAGGTGGACTGGTTTTCCGTCAGCATCTGTACGTTGTCACCGACGGAGACCATCGCCGTGCCGGAGACCACCACCCAATGCTCGGCACGATGGTGATGCATCTGCAGGGACAGCTTCTGCCCCGGCTTCACGGTGATGTACTTCACCTGGAAGCGTGATCCCAGGGACAGGGTTTCATAGCTGCCCCAGGGCCGCAAAACCGTGGCGTGCTGATGTGCTTCGCTACGCTTGCTGGCGCGCAGCCGCGAGACGATTTTCTTCACGTCCTGCGTGCGACTCTTGTCAATGACCAGCACCGCATCCTTGGTTTCGACGATCACGCTGTCCTTGATACCGCAGGCGGCTACCAGGCGGCTCTCGGCGTGCACCAGGGTGCCGCTGCAATCGTCGAACACCACATCGCCCGACGAGACGTTGCCGTCACCGTCGGCTCCCAGCAACTCCAGAAAGTTCCAGCTTCCGACGTCGTCCCAGCCACAATCCATCGGCACGACCACGGCGCGGGCAGTCCGCTCCATCACCGCGTAATCGATCGAATCAGACTCGATCACGCGAAAGGATGGCGGCAAGCGAATGAAATCCAGATCCTTGCTCGCGCCTTCCAGAGCCACGCGCACGCCATCGAGCATTTCCGGCTTGAACCGGGCCAGTTCGCTCAGAAAGGTCTTGGCCTTGAACAGGAACAGGCCGGCGTTCCAGTAATAGTCGCCTGCGTCCAGATAGCTCTGCGCAAGGGCTTCGTCCGGCTTTTCCACGAACGCGGCGACCGTGAATGCGCAGGCGTCCAGCGCTGCGCCCTGCTGGATGTAGCCGTAGCCGGTTTCCGCACGCGTCGGCTTGATACCGAAAGTGACGATATGGTCCTGGGCAGCCGCGGCGCAGGCGGACACCGCACAAAGACCGAAGGCCGGGGCATCCGCCACGTAGTGATCCGCCGCCATCACGAACAGCTGTGCGTCGTCGCCATAGCGCTTTTGGGCGTGCAGCGCGGCAATCGCGGCGGCCGGCGCGGTGTTGCGGCCTTCCGGTTCCAGGATGATCGTGGCATTGGCGATCCCGATCTCGCGCAGCTGCTCCGCCACGATGAAACGGTGCTGCTCGCCGCACACCACGATCGGGGCCGCCGCGCCTTCGATCGCCTGCGCGCGCAAGGCCGTGTGCTGCAGGAGCGTGTGATCACCAAACAGCTTGAGAAACTGCTTGGGGTAGGACTCACGCGACAAGGGCCACAGACGGGACCCAGTGCCTCCAGCGATCAAAACGGGAATCAGCATCTCACTATCCTCTTCGGGGTTTCGGGCCGGCTACAGGCGACTTGTGATGAATCATAACCAATGCTCGCGCCTCTACATGTTCGACGGCGAGCCTCCCGTCATTCCGGGGCCGCGCAGCGGAACCCGGAATGACGAGACCAGCGGCGGGTTCTACAGCCTCAATCCACGCCACCGATCAGCGCCAGAATTTCGGCCGTCCGCGTCTTCATCAGGTCAATATCTCCACGCGATTCCACGTTGAGCCGCAATACCGGCTCGGTGTTCGATCCCCGAAGGTTGAATCGCCAGTCCGCGAATTCCAGACTCAATCCATCCGTACGGTCATCCACCAAGGCTTGGGGTGCGTAGCGCGCCTCGATGCGGGCAATGGTTTCAGTAATGCTGTCGACACGGCGGTTGATCTCGCCGCTGGACGGAAACTTGGCGATACGCTGCTCCACCAACGACGACAAGGTTTCACCGCGAACGGACATCAGCGCCGCCACCAGCAACCAAGGGATATTGCCGTTGTCGCAATAGGCGAATTCGCGGAAGTAGTGATGCGCGCTCATTTCGCCGCCGTAGATCGCATCTTCCAGCCGCATGCGTTCCTTGATGAAGGCGTGGCCGGTCTTGGACAGCACCGGCACACCGCCGGCCGCCGTGACCACGTCCACCGTGTTCCAGGTCAATCGCGGGTCGTGGATGATCTTGGCACCGGGCTCGCGCTTGAGCATCGTCTCCGCCAGCAATCCGACGATGTAGTACCCCTCGATGAACTCGCCACGCTCGTCGAACAGAAAACAGCGGTCGAAGTCCCCGTCCCAGGCCACGCCGAAATCCGCGCCGGATTCGACCACCGCCTTCGAGGTGCTGGCGCGGTTCTCCGGCAGCAGCGGGTTGGGGATGCCATTGGGGAAATCGCCGTCCGGCTCGTGGTGGATGCGCACGAACTCGAAAGGCAGGTGCGGCGCCAGCGCATCGATCAGCAGACCGGCGCCGCCGTTGCCGGCGTTGACCACGATCTTCAGCGGCCGCAAGGGCATGTCCTTGACGTAGGCAAGCAGATGCTGGACGTAGGCCCCGCGACACGAAACCTCGCGCATCGCGCCAAGCTCGGCCGGCAGCTCGCTGTCGTCCTCACGCGTGGCACGCTCCAGATCGTTGAGCCCGCTGTCCCCGGAAATCGGCAGAGCCCCCCTGCCGACCAGCTTCATGCCGTTGTACTCCATGGGATTGTGCGAGGCCGTCACCATGATTGCGCCGTCCACGCCCGGCTGCTGCGCGGCGAAATAGGTTTCTTCCGTTCCGCCCAGGCCCAGGTCGATCACATCCACCCCGCGCGATGCCAGCCCGGCCGCCAAGGCCTGCTGCAAAGGCAGACTCGTGTGCCGGACATCGCGCCCCAGCGCCACGCAGGCGGGTTGATAACGATCGGCATAGGCCCGCCCCAGGCGATAGGCCAGGGTCGGATTCAATTCGTCCGGTACCTTGCCCCGAAGGTCATAGGCCTTGAAGCAGCTCAGTTTTTCCATGAATTATTCTGGAACGCTTGATGTGTTGGCTGGACGCAACGGCCATGCCGGCCTGCCAGGGTAACGCCTATCGTGCCGGACCAAGCTGGATTTTCAGGTCGCCCCGGCGCAGCAGTCCCTGGCGGTCGCCGCCAGGCCGGGAAAGATCCTGAGCAGCTTCCTGTCCGACGTGACCAGCAGTTTACCCAGGCTCTGCGCCAAGGCAACGAACTCACTATCGTAGGCCGAGCACCCGTGCTTCGCCGCCACGGACAGAACGGAGAGGGAATCAATCTCGTACTCACCGCCCGCCATCAGGTTTTCGGCCTGATGCTGTATCTGACAGGCGGTTTCAAAATCGACGACGTCTTTCGCTGGTACAAGGCCAATATGTTGCGAAACTCGCTTCTCCAAGGCCGAGGAGCCAGCCAGGCGCGATCGAACTCCAGCAAGAGTTCCACATTCGGCGTTTCCGTCGTCGGCAGATACAAATACGCGATCATATTGGTATCAACCACAATCATTACCACAATCATTTTCGGCCTTCGTTCCTGGCGGCTTCCACGTCCTTGACGTTGATGCGTCGGACTTTTACTTGCTGGCGCAGCAGCCTGGCCGTGGCCACCATTTCTTGCGGACTGGTCTTCCGGGGCATCGTCTTCTGGGGCATCAATGCAGATTCCAGGCAATGAATCAGCTCGCTGTTGATACTGCGACGGTGCACTTGCGCCGAGCGCTTGAGGTGTCCGTACAGCTCCTCAGGTATGTTTTTTTATGGTCAGTGCGGGCATGACCTCAACGCCTACGGTTCGATCGAGAGGGTTCCATTGTGGTTGCAATATAAAGCCCTTTCAATCCGAACCGAGCTGGCGCCCGCTATTTCCGAAAACCCGGTCGCCGTTCAGGGATCCGCGCGGCGAAACGCCTGCTCCCCGGCGGCGCCCGATTCATCCATCGCGCAGCCGGGTGGACTGCAGTATCATCGCGCCCCGTTTGCCCCACCCAGAAAAACGGGAACCCTGCCGTGGATACTTCGCTTGCCGAACGCGTCGGCCGCATCAAGCCGTCCCCCACCCTCGCCATCACCGCCAAGGCCGCAGAACTGCGTGCCGCCGGGCAGGATGTGCTCTCCCTGAGCGCCGGCGAGCCGGACTTCGACACCCCCGAGCACATCAAGCAAGCCGCAATCAAGGCTATTCGCGACGGCTTCACCAAGTACACCGCGGTCGGCGGCACGCCGAGCCTGAAAAAGGCGATCATCGCCAAGCACGAGCGGGACAACGGCCTGAAGTACGAGCCGGCCCAGGTCGTTGCTTCGGTCGGCGGCAAGCAGGCCTGCTACAACCTGTGCCAGGCACTGCTCAACGACGGCGACGAAGTCATCATCCCGGCGCCGTACTGGGTGTCCTACCCAGACATGGCGCTGCTGGCCGGCGGCGTTCCGATGGTCGTGGAAACCGCCGCCGAAACGCGGCTGAAGATGACGCCGGCGCAGCTCGAAGCCGCGATCACGCCCAGGACCCGGCTGCTGTTCCTCAACAGCCCGTCCAACCCCTCCGGCATGGCCTACACCAAGGCGGAGCTTGCGGCGCTGGGCGAGGTCCTGCTCAAGCATCCGCGCATCGTCATCGCCAGCGATGACATGTACGAAAAAATCCTGTGGGCGCCGGAACCCTTCGCCAACATCGTCAACGCCTGCCCGGAGCTGTACGAGCGCACCGTCGTCATCCACGCCGTCTCCAAGACCTATTCGATGACCGGCTGGCGCCTCGGCTGGGCCTGCGGGCCGAAGTGGATCATCTCCGCGATGAGCAAGATCCAGTCGCAGTCCACCTCCAACCCCACCTCCATCGCCCAGGTTGCGGCCGAAACCGCGCTCAACGGCGACCAGGCCTGCGTCGCGGAAATGACCGCAGCGTTCAAGGCCCGGCACGACCGCCTGGTGGCAGACCTCAACGCGATCGACGGCATCGAATGCGCCCCGGGCGACGGCACCTTCTACGCCTTCCCCGATTTCGCCGGCGCCATCCGGCGCCTGGGGCTGGAAAACGACCTGGCGCTGGGCGACCTGTTGCTGCAAAAGGCCCTGGTCGCCCTGGTACCCGGTTCCGCATTCGGTTCGGAAGGATTCGCCCGGCTGTCTTTCGCCACCAGTGAAACGGTGCTGGAACAAAGCGTGCACCGCATCCGCGAAGCGCTCGCCTAACAGAGAATGCCTTTGACCTTCTCCCTCCGGGAGAAGGTGGCGAGAAGCCGTCGGATGAGGGCGCTTTTCGCCGGCTCACACCGATCAGGGTCGGGCCAATACCAGGCAACAATCATCGTGCCGGCCGGACACCGGGAAGGAACAATCAGGCAGGCGTTGCGCGCCTCACCCCGGCTCACTACAATGCGCGCCCACGACGATATTCCCGGATAGCTCAGTCGGTAGAGCAAGTGACTGTTAATCACTGGGTCGTTGGTTCGAGTCCAACTCCGGGAGCCATACAATCAATGATTTGGAAGTGGTTGAATCGCAACATATGCCTCACTTCCAAAACTTTTCCAAAACTCGTCACTGAGCCGCGCTCTGCCGATGCTCAAGAACCGGGGCCTGTAGCCCTCTTATTTACGACGGAGTCTGCGCGGCACGCCCCGGCTCCTTGAGCACCTGCACCGGCGTTTCGTCCGCGTGTATCACCGGCTGGCCGAGCAGTTGGTCCCGCAAAGCCAGATACAGCGGTGTCAGCCGGTCGGCGGCCTGGATCATCCAGTTGCCAGCGTCGTGCGCGACAGCTCGATGCCATCTTCGTAAAAACCCTCTTCCAGCCGGTACAGCGGCATCGCGCGCTGGTACTTCTCGGCAATCACGTGTGCCAGCAGATTAGCGGTCGGCAGGCGCCGGGGCGGTCTTGATGCCCTCGCTGCAGGCCCGGCTTGGCGCGCGGGCTCGTCGCAGCGGCGGGCTTTCCCACGGGCACGGCGCAGGCTGGCGCCGTCGAAATGCTGCGCCAGGCCCAGCACCACACCTGATGTCAGCCGCTCTTCAATACCGGCGCTCGCCAGCGCTTCGATCGCCGGAACCTCATCCTCGATCGTGATCGGAATCAGCTGCACGACATCGCGTGCCTTGGCTTTCCCCAGTCGCCGCCGCCAGTCGTAAAAACTCCACGCACTCAATCCATGCATCCGGCAGTAGCCGGCAACGCTCAGCTTGCTCGCGCGCTGCGCGTCCACCAGTTGCCGCCAGTACTCCGACCCTCGTGACTTCGACATCGCTGCGTCCCTCCGCAGCTGCCTGAATGAAGGGACGCATCCTGACGCAGCGCGTCAGCTCACTGAAGGTGGGAGGATTTGGCGCTTACCCCAGGCCAGCACCTCCGGATGGGCATCCGCCAGGTCAACATGGCCTGCAACTCCAAGCCAATCTCGTGCTCGGCGTTGCGTTCGAATATACTAGTCTGGACGTTGCGTTCCATACGCATCGGTTACCCAGTTTTTTGTTGGTAAATCAATGATTTAACGACCATGGTTTTACCAGCTTAACGAGGGTTTTATCGCCATTTGTCGGAAAACGACAGCACTATCAAAATATTAGCGTTTCTGGACGGAAACCAATCTAAGTAAAGGGGCGTCGCACCGCCGATCCCGCGAGCCCGTGCAAGTTAATACGGAGTCAAAAGTCCCATGTTCAAAAAAAGAACCGCCACCGGCTGGCCCCGCCATCCGGTCGTGCACGCTGCCCTTCTCGTCTCGCTGCTGGCGCTGGCCGGTGCACAGACCGCACGTGCTGGCACCGCCGTCGACGCCCAACGACTAGCCGAAGCCGATCAGGAGCTTGGAAACTGGATCCAGCATGGCCGCACGCAGTCCGAGCAACGCTACAGCCCGCTCGATCAGATCAACGCTGGCAATGTCGACGACCTGGGTCTGGCCTGGTATCTGGATCTGGGAACCAAGCGCGGACTGGAAGGCACGCCGCTGGTGGTCGATGGCGTTCTTTACTTCACCGGAACCTGGAGCGCGGCCTACGCGGTCGATGCCCGCAGCGGCAAGCTGCTGTGGAAAAACGACCTGAACGTCGATCGCGACCGCGGCCAATTCGCCTGCTGCGACGTGGTCAATCGCGGCATGGCGATGTGGAACAACAAGCTCTACGTCGGCACCATCGACGGCCGTCTCGTCGCGCTCGACGCGACCACCGGCGAGGTCGTCTGGGACAAGCTCACCGTGGACCTCGAACGCCCGTACACCATCACCGGCGCACCGCGCGTGGTCAAGGGCAAGGTGCTCATCGGCAATGGCGGCGCCGAGTACGGCGTACGCGGCTACGTCAGTGCCTACGACGCCGAAACCGGCGAGCTGGCCTGGCGCTTCTACACCGTGCCGGGCGCTCCGTCGCAGCCGTTTGAAAACCCGGTTCTGGAAAAGGCGGCGGCAACCTGGGATGCCGCGGACAAGTACTGGGAGATCGGCGGCGGCGGCACGGTCTGGGACTCGATGGCCTACGACCCGGATCTTGACCTGCTCTATATCGGCGTTGGCAACGGCACTCCCTGGAACAAGGAAATCCGCAATCCGGCCGGCGGTGACAACCTGTTCCTGTCTTCGATCGTCGCACTGCGCCCCGAGACCGGCGAATACGTCTGGCACTACCAGACCACGCCAGGTGAAGGCTGGGACTACACCGCTACCCAGCATCTGATTCTTGCGGACGTTGAAATCGAGGGCGAGGAACGCCCTGTCATCATGCAGGCCCCGAAGAACGGTTTTTTCTATGTCCTCGATCGCCGGGACGGGCGTCTGATCTCGGCCGAAAACTATGTGCACGTCTCCTGGGCCAAGGAAATCGATCTCAAGACCGGCCGGCCGGTCGAAACTGATAACAGCTACAAGGAGCACGGCGTCTACCAGTTCCCCTCGCCGATGGGCGGTCACAACTGGCAGCCGATGTGCTTCCATCCCGAAACCGGCTATGTGTACATCCCGGCGCGCGAGCTGGCCATGATGTACCGGCAGGACGAAGGCTTCCAGTACAACCCGAACTTCTGGAACGTCGGCATGGAGGTGATGAAGGATATCACCGTGCCGGCGTGGGTGCCTGCGGAACTGGTCGAAAAAGTCGGCGCGGCCACGGCCCAGGGATTCCTGCTGGCGTGGGATCCGGCGCGACAGCGCGAGGTCTGGCGGCACAACAGCGATAGTCCCTGGAACAGCGGCGCGCTGTGCTCTGGCAGCAACCTGGTATTCGAAGGCACTGGCCGTGGTTACCTGGACGCCTACGACGCTGCCACCGGCAAACGACTCTGGCACTATGATGTTCAGCAGGGCGTGATCGGCTCGCCGGTCACCTACACCGTGGATGGTGAGCAATATGTTTCCGTGCTTGTGGGCTGGGGCGGCGCTTTCGGCCTGTCCTTCGGCTTTGCCAGCAATACACGGCAGGCACCCTCGGTTGAGGGACGTCTGCTGACTTTCAAGCTCGGCGGACAGACGCAGCTGCCGCCGGTGGAACGCCTCCGCCGCCTGCCCGAACCGCCACCGCAGACCGCCAGCGATGAGGAAATCGAGCAAGGCGCCAAGCTCTATCATCACTACTGCGTGTACTGCCACGGCCCTGGCGCGATCAGCCATCCGAATCTGGCCGACCTGCGCTACATGGATGCCGAGACCCATCGCACCTTTGACGCCATCGTTCTGGGCGGCGCGCAGCGCGACCGCGGCATGGTGTCCTTCGCCGGCACCATCAGTCCCGAGCAGTCGCAGCTCATTCATGCCTATCTGATCGAACTGGGACACAACACCCTGGAGACCGAGCGGACGCGCGGCTCGCTATGGTCGCGGATCAAGTCCGGAACCTATACCGCGCTCGCCCAGGTGGCCGAATGGGGCGTCGCCCTGCTCAGGTGGTTCAAGAACGCGGCAGACTGAGAACTTGTGACATTCCAGCGCTCAGGCCGGCCAGGGATGGCCGACGAAATGCGCGGAACGTACACTTCTTTACAGACTCTGTCTTCAGGACGACAGTGATCGAGCGGGAGCAGGCTCATGAGCCGCGTATACAACTTATGAGATGCCCGTGGACCGGCCCGCACCGGAGGTGGCCGCGCTGTACGCCAACCCGGCGTATTTACGAGCACCGCAGCCGGTGGGTCGGCGCCTGGAACCTGAGCCCGGTCGATTCCCGCAACGAGGACGGGCGCGTCGTTCTGTCTCACAACCATGAACATGAAGGCAGTGGTTCCCCTGCCGGCCTTCGCACAGCGCCTGATCGGCGAAGCGCTCCGCGTGACGCAGCACTACACCTGGGATCCGCGGCGTCAGACCGGTGTCCTGCACATCACCCCCTCGATACTGCCGATCAGGCTCGAAGGAACCCTGCAGGTGCCCCCCCACCCGGAAAGAAGTCGGGTCAGCAGTCACTGGCGCATCGAATGCCGCATTCCGCTGGTTGGGCACAAGATCGACAACTGCTGCTTATGAACTGCGCACACGGCTGGAGATGGAGCACAAGACGTTACCGGAGTACGATGCGTCGAATCGGACTAACAAACGTTAGGTTGACAACCGCCCAGTCTGGAGCCAGACTCCCCCTAACGCGACCGCATCCTTAGGGTAACCGCATCCTTGGGCGGTCGGTATCCAGCGGGAGTTCTCGAGAGCAACGATCATGAACCTAGCCCTCCGCATTGACAGTCCCGTCGGGGCATCCGAGCCGATGCTCCGCGTCTTCGAATCCCAGCGCGACACCGCCCTGAGGTGGCGACAGTCCAGCGCGGAAGAACGCGTCGTTCGCATCCGCAAGCTGCGCGACGCCGTGCAGGCCGCGGCTGACGATATCCGGCGCGCAGCGGCAGCCGACTTCCGCAAACCCGAAGTCGAGGTGAACCTGACCGAGCTGTTCACCGTGATCTCGGAAGCGAACATGGCCATGCGCAGGCTGCGGCGCTGGATGAAGCCGACGCGTGCTGGCTTCACCCCGCTGATGGCTGGCACCCAGGGGCGCATCGAGTATCAGCCGCGCGGGCGCTGCCTGATCATTTCCCCGTGGAACTACCCGGTCAACCTCACGTTCTGCCCGCTGGTCCTGGCGCTGGCCGCCGGCAATACCGCCATCCTCAAGCCCTCGGAAATGACGCCGAACCTGTCGGCGGTCATGCAGAAGATCATCGACCAGACCTTTGCACCGGATGAAGTGGCGCTGTTCCAGGGCGATGCCGAAGCGTCCAAGACGCTGCTGGACCTGCCCTTCGACCACATCTTCTTCACCGGCGCACCGGCGCTGGGCAAGGTCGTGATGACGGCCGCAGCGAAGAACCTCACCAGTGTGACACTGGAGCTGGGCGGCAAGAGCCCCACCATCATCGATGCCAGCGCCGACCTGAAAACCGCGGTGCAGAACATCTGCTGGTCCAAGTTCATGAACAACGGGCAGACCTGCATCGCTCCTGACCACCTTTTCGTACACGAATCGGTGGCCGACTCCTTTGTAGAACTGGCAAAGGCGCGCCTGGCCGAGGTTTTCGGCGCCGACGACGAAGCGAGGTTCCGCTCACCCGATCTGGCTCGCATCGTCAATGATCGCCATACAGCGCGCGTCAAGCGCCTGCTCGACGATGCCTGTGCCAAGGGCGCCCGTATCGTGGCGGGCGGCGATGTGCGCGAAGGTGAGCGCTACATCGCACCCACCCTGCTCGAACAAGTGCCAGACACCGCAGCCGTGATGCAGGAGGAAATCTTCGGCCCGCTGCTGCCCATCATCCGCTTTCGCGAGCTGGACGAGGTGGTGGATCGAATCAATGCCGGCGAGAAGCCCTTGGCGCTCTATCTCTGGACGCGGGACCGGGCACGCGCACGACAGATCCTTGATCGCACTTCATCCGGCGGTGCCTGCGTCAACAACACCGTGGTCCACGCGCTGCATCCGCTACTGCCGTTCGGCGGCGTCAATCACTCCGGCATCGGCAGCACGCACGGCGAGTTCGGTTTCCGCAGCTTCTCGCACGCCCGCGCGGTCACCGACACACGTATCGGGCTCACGCAACTGTTCTATCCGCCCTACACCCCGCGGGTGAAGTCACTGATCCGACTGGTGATGCGCTGGTTCGCCTGATTCCCTCGTCAGCGCCATCGACCGCGCGGCACCGGCCCCGTTTCATTGGGGCCGGTGTTGCCGCGTCACCGGTTTTTCCGCATATCCGTTTGAATATCATCAGGAGTACAGACCAATGAAAACTTCCGTTGTCGTCGCCGGCGTCGGCATGGTGCCGTTCGCCAAGCCGGGCACGTCCGCACCCTACTACGACATGGGCACCGAGGCCGCACGCCGAGCGCTGGCCGATGCCGGTCTGGACTACAACAAGGTCCAGCAGGCCTACGTCGGCTACGTCTACGGTGACTCCACCTGCGGTCAGCGCGCGCTGTATCCGGTGGGCATGACGGGCATCCCCGTCGTCAACGTCAACAACAACTGCTCGACCGGGTCGACCGCGCTGTTCCTGGCACGCCAGGCAGTTGAATCCGGGGCCGTCGACTGCGTGATCGCGCTGGGCTTCGAGCAGATGAAGCCGGGCGCGCTCGGCAGCTACTTCGACGACCGCCCGACCCCGTTCGAACCTTTCGATCAGGTTTGCAATGAGCTCGTCGGCCAGCCCGAAGTGCCGCTGGCCATTCGCTACTTCGGTGGCGCAGGGATGGCGCATATGGAGAAGTACGGCACCAAGGCCGAGACCTTCGCCAAGATCCGCGCCAAGGCCAGCCGTCACGCGGCCAAGAACCCGGTTGCCCTGTTCCGCAAGGAGATCAGCGTGGAGGAGGTCATGGATTCGCCAACACTGATCGGCCCCATGACGCGTTTGATGGCCTGTCCGCCAACCTGCGGTGCGGCGGCGGCGATCGTCTGCTCCGAGGCCTTTGCGAAGGCCAACGGCTTGGACATGCGTGTGCGCATCGCGGCGCAGGCCATGACGACCGATACGCCCAGCACCTTCGAAGCACGCAACATGATGCAACTGGTGGGCAGCGACATGGCACGTGCGGCCGCCGACCAGGTATACGCCGCCGCAGGCATCGGTCCTGAGGACGTTGACGTCGTGGAACTCCACGACTGCTTCGCCACCAATGAGCTGCTGACCTACGAGGCGCTGCGCCTGGCTCCCGAGGGGGGCGGCGAAAAAATGGTCGAGGACGGCGATAATACCTACGGCGGACGCGTCGTGACCAACCCCTCGGGCGGGCTGCTGTCGAAGGGCCATCCGCTGGGTGCGACCGGCTTGGCGCAGTGCACGGAGCTGGTCCAGCAGCTGCGCGGACAGGCCGAAGACCGTCAGGTCGAAGGCGCGCGCGTGGCCCTTCAGCACAATTTGGGTCTGGGCGGCGCCTGCGTGGTCACCCTGTACCAGGCTGTCTGAGCAGGAGCGCATGCCATGATCGACGTGCGGCATATCGGCCTGCAGCTTCCCACCGTCAGCTTCGAGGTCGAAAGAGGGCGCTTGCGCTTCTTCGCCAAGGCCACCGGCGAGACGCGGCCCGAGTATCTGGACGAGGACGCGGCGCGCGCCGCCGGTTATCGCAGCCTGCCGGCGCCCCCCACCTTTCTGATGGGCGCCGACCTGGACGCCGGCACCATGACCACCCTGCTCGACCAGCTGGGCGTGCCGATCGGGCGCATCCTGCACGGTGAACAGAGCTTCACCTACCATGCGCCGGTATGCGCCGGCGACGTGCTCAGCGTCGAATCGCGAATCAGTGACATCTACAGCAAGAAGGGCGGCGCGCTGGAGTTCATTGTCAAGGATTCGGTCATCAAGGACACGCAGGGCAAGACTGTCGTTGAGGTCCGCAGCATCATCGTCGTGCGCAACCCTCAGGAGAAGTCGGCATGAATGCAGTGCGCAAAGAGCAAGTCGAGGTTGGGCAGGAGCTACCGGCACTGAAGCTGCCGCCGATCACACGCACCACCCTTGCATTGTTTGCCGGCGCCTCCGGCGACCATAACCCGATCCATATCGATATTGATTTCGCCAAGTCCGCCGGAATGCCGGATGTGTTCGCACATGGCATGTTGTCGATGGCCTATCTCGGTCGCTTCCTGACCCAGTGGGTACCACAGTCGCAGCTGCGGCACTTCGCCGTGCGTTTTTCCGCGATCACTCCGGTGCACGCCAAATTGACCTGCAGCGGAAAGGTGGCCGAGCTGCTTGAGCGTGATGGAGTCGCGCTGGCCAAGCTTGAGATCGGCGTGGTCGACGAGAAGGGCGAGGTCAAGCTCGCCGGCGACGCGCTGGTTGCGCTCGCCTGAATCGAAAGTTCTTCACTCAACGGGGCAACACATCCCATGAAACTCAAAGACAAAGTGGCCATTGTTAGCGGCTCGGGCCGCGGTATCGGCCGTGAGATTGCACTCAAGCTGGCCAGCGAAGGCGCCCATGTCGTCGTCAACGATCTGGACGCGGCCCCAGCCGATGACACCGTGGCTGCGATCCGTGATCTAGGTGGGCAAGCGGTCGCCTGCGCAGGCAGCGTCACCGAGGACGGCTTTGCCGAGCGCTTCGTCAACACTGCGATCGAACAGTTTGGCGGCCTGGACATCATCGTCAACAACGCCGGTTACACCTGGGACAATGTCATTCAAAAAATGACCGACGAGCAGTGGCAGGCGATCATGGATGTGCACTGCACGGCGCCGTTTCGCATCCTGCGCGCCGCCTCGGAGTTCATCCGGGTCCAGGCCAAGAAGGAAGCTGCCGAAGGCCAGGAGGTCTTCCGCAAGGTCGTCAACATTTCGTCGATCGCCGGCACCGGCGGTAACGCCGGCCAGGCCAACTACTCGGCGGCCAAGGCCGGCATCATTGGCCTGACCAAGGCCATGTCCAAGGAGTGGGGTCGCCTCAAGGTCAACGTCAACTGCGTGGCCTTCGGTCTGATCAAGACACGGCTGACCGAAGCGGCGGCCGGCAGCGACGCGAACATCGACGTTGAAGGTCGCAAGATCAAGGTCGGCGTCAACCCTGACCTGCTCAAGACCATGGAGGCCATGGTGCCACTGGGCCGCAGCGGCACACCGGCCGAGGCCGCAGGCGCGGTCTACCTTTTCTGCACACCGGAGTCGGACTACATCAGCGGTCAAGTCCTGCTCTGCGGCGGCGGATTTTCGATGTAACTACCCGTGCATTCCGGAGCTACGCCTTGTCCAATTACGCCTCCCCCTGGATGAACGAGGAACTGGAACTGTTCCGCGACAACGTCCGCAAATTCATCGCCGCTGAAATCACCCCATTCGAAGAACAATGGAATGAAGAGCAAGCCGTAAACCGGGATCTCTGGTCCAAGGCCGGCGCTGCGGGCCTGCTCTGCACAGACGTGCCCGAAGCGTTTGGTGGGGCGGGCGGGACCTTCGCGCACGAGGCGGTGATCCTCGAAGAGCAGGCCCGTGCCGGGAACACCAGCTGGGCCAAGGGGGTGCACGAGATCGTCACCCACTACATCGTCGGCTGCGGCACGCTGGAGCAGAAGCAGCGCTGGCTACCGAAGCTGGTCGCCGGTGAAATGGTCGGCGCCATTGCCATGACCGAACCCGGTACCGGTTCCGACCTGCAGGCAGTGCGCACGCGAGCCGAACGTCAGGGCGACGATTATGTCGTCAACGGCGCCAAGACCTTCATCTCCAACGGCCAGCATTGCGGGCTGCTCATCATCGTCTGCAAGACCGATGCCGCCGAAGCCGCCAAGGGCATCTCGCTGCTCGTTGTCGAACAGCCTCACATACAGCCCGGATTTCGGCGCGGTCGTCTACTGCACAAGATCGGCCAGAAGGGCCAGGACACCGCCGAACTCTTCTTTGAAGATCTGCGGGTTCCCGCCGAAAATCTACTCGGCGGTCGGGAGGGGCTGGGCTTCTACCAGCTGATGAACCAGCTGCCACGCGAGCGCCTGATCATCGGTGTCGGGGCCATCGCGGCCGCCGAGGCCGCACTGGAGCACACGCTGGCCTACACACGCGAACGCAAGGCCTTCGGCAAGCGTCTGCTCGAATTCCAGAATACCCGCTTCAAACTGGCCGAGCGCAAGACCGAGCTGACAATCGGTCGCGTGTTCATCGACCACTGCATCGAGCGCCTGCTCGAAGGCAAGCTTGATGCTGCAACGGCCTCCATGGCGAAGTGGTGGGGCACACAGAAGCAATGCGAGATTGTCGATGAGTGTCTGCAGTTTTTCGGCGGCTACGGCTACATGCTGGAATATCCGATCGCGCGCTTCTATGCCGACGCCCGCGTGCAGAAGATTTACGGCGGCACCAACGAGATCATGAAAGAGCTCATTGCCCGCACGCTGGAGTGAGTTCCCCATCCATGAATTTCTACGAACGGTATGTGTTGCCGCAACTCATCGACTTGGTTTGCGCTTTACCCACATTTCAGCGCGAGCGCGGCAAAGTCGTTCCCTTGGCGACGGGTCGTGTCCTTGAAATCGGCATCGGCACCGGTCGCAATATGCCGTTTTATCGGCGTGACGCCGTACAGTGTGTCTGCGGCGTCGATCCAGGGCTCCACCCCAGGGCGAGACGTCGCGCGCAGGCACTCGGAGTCGAGGTCGCCGAGTTGCCCCTGTCAGCGGAACGTATACCCGCAGACGACCACAGCTTTGACTGCGCCGTCTGCACGTTCAGCCTGTGCACGATTCCGGATCCGCTAGCGGCACTGTCCGAGATCCGGCGGACCCTCCGGCCAGGCGGGCGGCTACTGTTCGCCGAGCACGGTGCGGCACCCGACGCGGCTGTCCGGCGCTGGCAGGACCGCGTGACACCGTACTGGAAGCACATCGGCGGCGGTTGCCATCTGAACCGAGAGATTCCCGAACTGATCCGCAGGGCCGGCTTCAGGCTTGAATCGCTGTCTTCCGGCTATGCGCCGGGCCCGAGAGTCCTGACCTACCTCCATTCCGGCTGCGCCGTCATCCACTGAATTCCGCAATGCCCCATGACACAGCAAGCGGTCCGCTCCTGCGCCCGCTCGAACTGAACGGCGCGGGTGGCCTGCGCCTCTCGGCCGAGGCCGCCGGAGACCCCGTCGCCCAGCCTGTCCTGCTGCTGCACGGCGGCGGACAAACCCGCCATGCCTGGTCCGGTACCGCGCAGCGGCTGGCGGATGCCGGCTACTACGCCATCGCCTACGATGCCCGAGGGCATGGCGACAGTCAGTGGGCGCCCGACGGGGACTACAGCGCCGATGCGCTGGTCGCCGATCTCGCCTCCGTATGCGGGACTCTCGTCGCGCCACCGGTGCTGGTCGGTGCCTCAATGGGAGGACTGACCGCCATGGTTGCACTCGGCGAGTCGAGCCCCCCGATCGCACGTGCACTCGTCCTTGTGGACATCGCAGCACGCCTAGAGGCCGCCGGTGTCGAGCGTGTCCTGAACTTCATGGGCGCGCACACATCAGGGTTCGCGACACTCGAGGAGGCGGTGGACGCCGTTGCCGCCTACAATCCTCACCGGCCACGCCCGCGCGGCACCGAAGGCCTACGCAAGAATCTTCGCAAGCGCGAGGATGGGCGTTGGTACTGGCATTGGGACCCGCGCTTTCTGAATCACGCCACTCGTTCTCAGGCCGGTGAAGCCTTGGTCCAACAGGAGCGACGCATACAAGCAGCACAGCACATCACCGCACCAAGCTTACTGGTGCGTGGCGGGTCCAGCGATGTGGTTAGCGCACAAGGTGCCCGCGAACTGCAGCAGCTGATTCCGCAGGCTGAGCTGTTCGACGTCCAGGACGCCGGGCATATGGTTGCCGGTGATCGTAACGACGTCTTCAGTCACGCCGTGATCGAGTTTCTAACACGCACCGTGCCGCCGGTTCGGCCCTGAGTAACGTCACCCCAGATTATCCATCAGATGGAGTTCACATGAATCTCGACTTCTCCCCCGAGGACCAAGCCTTTCGAGCTGAGGTCCGCGCTTGGATACGGGACAATGTCCCCGAACAAGCCGGCCCGGCGATCGGCATCCCCAGCCACAAGGAGACCCAGTTCGCCTGGGAGCGCAAGCTCGGACAGAAGGGTTGGCTCGCCTACACCTGGCCCCAGGAATTCGGCGGTCCCGGCTGGAGCGCGACCCAGCGATACATTTTCGATACCGAGCGCGCCCTCGCCGGGGCGCCGCCGTCCAGTCCATTCGGACTGGCGATGCTGGGCCCCGTGCTGATGAAGTACGGAAACGACGCGCAGAAGCAACGCTACCTGCCGCCGATCGCACGCGGTGAGGAGTTCTGGTGCCAGGGCTACTCCGAACCCGGTGCCGGCTCCGATCTGGCCGGCCTGAAGACACAGGCCAAGCGCGAAGGAGAGCACTACGTCGTCAACGGGCAGAAAATCTGGACCACGCAGGCGCATTGGGCCAATTTCATGTTCTGCCTAGTGCGCACCAACACGGAAGTCCCCAAGCAGCAAGGCATCTCCTTTCTGCTGATCGACATGCGCACGCCGGGCATCGAGATCCGGCCGATCACGACGATCGACGGCCATCACCATCTCAACGAGGTATTCCTCACCAACGTCCGTGTGCCGGCCGAGAACCTGGTCGGCGACGAAGGACAGGGCTGGACCATCGCCAAGTACCTGCTGACGCACGAGCGCACCAGCATCGCCGGGGTACCCGACAGCTACTACCAACTTGGGCGGCTGCGCGAAGCCGTCGCCACCGATGCCGCGCTCTCCGAAGATCCTCTCGTGAGCCACCGCTTGGCGGCGCTGGAAGTCGACCTCCTGGCGCTGGAGTACACCAATCTGCGCACGCTGGACCGCGTCGCCAAAGGGCAGCCGCCGGGCAGCGAATCCTCGGGTCTGAAGATCAAGGGCACCGAGCTGCAGCAGGCGATCTCCGAGGCACAGATGGAACTCGGCGGGCTGGGCGCCCTGCCCTGGCTGTCGCCTGCCGATGACGCCCATCCGGTCTTCGCCGCCGCCACCCAGCGCTACAACTTCCTGCGCGCCAGCAGCATCTACGGCGGCACCAACGAAATTCAGAAGAACGTGCTGGCGAAGCTGCTGCTGCAGCTCTGAACGGCCTTGACACAAGGGATATCGATCATGGATTTTTCCTACTCTCAGGAACAGGAGATGCTGCGCGACAGCGCAGCCAAGTTTGCACTCAAGGGCTACGGTTTCGAGCGCTATCAGTCGACGCTCGATCAGCCCGGCCACTGCGATCCGGCAGTCTGGTCACAGATGGCGGAATTCGGCTGGCTTGGGCTGGCCGTCCCCGAGGACGCTGGCGGCCTGGGTGGCAGTGCGCTGGACGTGGCCCTGGTTTGCGAAGCACTGGGCAGCGGCATGGTACTGGAGCCCTTCGTGGCTGGCGCGGTTCTGCCCGCTCGGCTACTGAGCCTGGCAGGTGGACAGCCGGCCCTGCTCGAGGCGGTGGCGTCGGGTACGACCCAGTTCGCCGTGGCCTGGACCGAGTCTGGCACCCGTCACGACCCGGCGTTCTGCACCACACGCGCCAAAGCGCAGTCCGACGGTTATATGCTGACCGGCCGCAAGCAGTGTGTGCTCAATGCATCCAACGCCCAGACGCTGATCGTCGCCGCCCGCACTTCTGGAGAGGACGGCGACGAGAACGGAATCTCGCTGTTCGCTGTGGAGGCCAGCGCGCCCGGCGTCGAGCTCAAGCCCTATCCGATCATGGGCGGCGGCTACGCTGCAGACCTGCAGTTCGACGCAGTCAAGGTCGACGGCAGTGCGCTGGTGGGCAGCCTGGATGCCGGTTTCGAGCCGCTCGACGCCGCGCTCGACCATGCCACGGCGGCAGCCTGCGCGCAGGCGCTGGGCGCCATGAGCGCGCTGCTCGAGCGTACCGGCAACTACCTGAAGGTGCGCAAGCAGTTCGGCACACCGATCGGCAGCTTCCAGGTGCTGCAGCATCGTTTGGTCGACATGTTCGTCGAAGTCGAGCAGTCACGCTCAATGGTGCTGATGTCGAGCGTACGTGTGGACAGCAGCCCGGAGGCATCCGTACGGCGTCGCGCAGTATCGGCCGCCAAGGCCTATCTGGCGCAATCGAGCAAGTTTGTCGCGCAACAGGCCGTGCAGCTGCACGGCGGCATCGGCGTAACGGAGGAGCTGGACATCGGGCACTACTTCCGTCAGCTCAGCGCCTTCGGCAACCTCTACGGCGACCGCACGTGGCACCTGCGCCGCTTCGCCGCGACCCCAGCAGCCTGAGAGCCCCCTATGGATCAAGCCAGCGTTGCACCTCATCCATACCTGAGCGAGACACACGAAACCTATCGCAGTCAGCTCAGGCGTTTCGTACAGAAGGAATGCGAACCCCACATCGACGCCTGGGAGCGCGCCGGCGAGTTGCCGCGACCGCTTCAGCTCAAGGCCGCAGAGGCTGGCGTACTGGGCATCGGGTTCTCCGAGGAATACGGCGGCAGCGGCGACAACGACCCGTTCTACCAGTCGATCATGGCCGAGGAACTGGCCCGGGCCGGTGCCGGTGGCCTGCTGGCCAGCCTGGTCAGCCACCGCATCGGCAGCCCGCCAGTCGACGCCTTGGGCACACCGGATCAAAAAGAGCGGTTTCTGCGACCGGTCCTCGAAGGCCGCAAGATCGCCGCACTGGCCATCACCGAACCCGGCGGCGGTTCGGACGTGGCCAACCTGAGAACGACTGCCCGGCGCGATGGGGACCACTACATCGTCAACGGCGCCAAGACCTTCATCACCTCCGGCATGCGCGCAGACTGCATCACTGTTGCGGTGCGCACCGGCGGCCCCGGCATCGGCGGCGTGTCACTGTTGGTGGTCGAGGCCAACACGCCTGGGTTCACACGCAGCCCGCTCGAAAAGATGGGCTGGTGGTGTTCGGACACGGCGACGCTGTACTTCGATGATTGCCGGGTGCCGGCGGCCAATCTCCTTGGCGAAGAGAATCGCGGCTTCAAGGCGATCATGCACAACTTCAACAACGAGCGACTGATGCTGGCTGCTCAGGCCTGGGGTTTCGGCCAGGTCTGTTACGAAGAGGCACTGGCCTATGCGCGCCAGCGGCATACTTTCGGCGATCCGCTGATCGCTCGACAGGTGATCCGCCACAAACTGGTGGACATGAAGATGCAGCTGGACGCGGTCAAGGCCCAGCTGGACTTGCTGTGCTGGCAAGTCCGAGAAGGGTACACGCCGGTTTCGGAAATCTGCCTGCTCAAGAATCTCGCCACCGGCATGCTCGAACGCGTCGCCGGCGAAGCGGTACAGATCTTCGGCGGCGCCGGCTATCTCCGGGGAGCCAAGGTCGAGCGCATTTTCCGCGAAACCAAGGTTCTGTCGATCGGCGGCGGCGCCACGGAAATCATGAAGGATCTAGCCGCGCGTCAGCTTGGTTATTGAGCCTGAATTCGGGAGCGACGATCCCGTCTCCGCCACGGGATCGTCGCACTCGCCAAGATGCTCAGACCTTGCCGGTCAGCTCCGGCACCACCTGGAACAGATCGCCGTCACCTTGCCCTTCTCCTTCAGACGCACTGCTTCTTCCATCGCGATTCGGTGACCACACCGCTGCCGTCGGACTTCACCTGGATGCGGACGTTGTAGTCCACGACGCGCTTGACGCTCACGGGTGCTTTCATTGTCAGTCGATTCGTCTGATGTCAGCGTGAAGATGCTGCACGGCCCTGGGGCCGGCCTCGGCGGGCTGAGCAGAAGCGTCCGCTTAAGCGAACCCGATAAGTTTCTACACAGCTGCGCTCTTTGCCGCTTTGGGCTTGCGAGTTGTCCGCCCCTTTGTCTGCTCAGCGGGCTTGAACACGCCGTCCGATAGAATGCTGACCATCTGATCGACAGTGGCGCTGAGCGCCCCCTGGTCCGGGTCGAACCACTCCACCGTCCAGTTGATGGCCCCAAGCACGATCAAACGCGTCAGGTGGAGGTCTGCCCTGGGTCGAATCTCGCCCCGTTCATCGGCCTCAATCAGCAACTGGTCCCACAGCGCGCTGTACTTGCGACGGCGGTTCTGATTGGGGCGCCGCAAGCCCGCTGGCAACTGACCGTAAACCCGGATGGCCGCCGACGTGTATTCCTCATGCTGCAATAGACCGGTGAGGTGACCTTCCACAGCAGCGGCAAACCTCTCCCGACCCGTGGCGTCCGCGGGTAAGGCGTTGAGCCGTTCGAGCACGGCCATATGCACGAGGTCAATGCCGACATCCAGGATCTCGGCCAGAATCCGATCCTTCGACTCAAAGTGATAGTAGACACTTCCCGCCTGAATGCCCGCATCGTCCGCAATCTGCCTCAATGTAGTCGCGGCATACCCTTGCCGCTTGAACAAGCCGGCAGCAGCCTTGAGCACCTGATGCCGCGTAATGTCTGCGGCTGAATCGTTCGTCCTGCGCGAAGCCCTTTTTTTTCTTGCTATTACCATTCGTCGCATCTCATCGCTGATCAGCCTTGATCATTTGTACGTCACGACAAAAAATGCGTGCGCTCTGCATTGAGTCGCATGAAAGCGATGCCGCACTCGCGTATCTAACTACCATTTGATAGAATCATACGCTAAAATACACGGGCAGCAAGCGTCCGGTCCTCCATCAGACAAACCTCAGTCTTAACAGCGCGGAATCCACCATCATGAATCTCGAACTCGCCAACAAGTCCGTCGTGATCACCGGCGGCGGCTCCAACATAGGCCGGGCCATAGTCCTGGCTTTTGCCCGGGAAGGTGCAAACATCACCATCGGCGACATCGACGAAGGCCAGGCAAACAAGGTGGCGGAACTCGCGCGCACGCGCGGCGCCTCGGATGTCCAGGCGATCAAGGCCGACACGACGCAGATCGATCAGGTCGATGCCATGATGGAAGCCGCCGCGTCCCGCTACGGCGGGATCGATGTGCTCGTCAACAACGTCGGCTGGGATCAGCTGATGTTCTTCACGCAGACCACGCCGGAGTTCTGGGACAAGATCATCCGCATCAACTTCGTCAGCGTACTCAACTGCACCAGTGCTGCACTCAAAAGGATGATCCCCGCGCAGAAGGGGAGCATCGTTTCGATCAGCTCCGACGCCAGCCGCCAGGGCGAGCCACGCGAGGCCGTGTATGGCGGCATGAAAGCGGCGGTCAACAGCCTCATGAAGACGGTTGCCAAGGAGAACGGGCGCTATGGCGTCCGCTGCAATTGCATCTGCCCAGGCGTGACGATTCCTGAAACCGACGACGAGGTCGGCAGCGCCAGCATGTGGTCCAAGCCCCTGTTCACACCCGATCAGCTCGAGAAAGTGGCGGCGGCGCTGCCGCTCAAGAAGGTCGGACGTCCCGCAGACATCGCCAACGCGGTGCTGTTTCTGTCCTCGTCGGCGGCCGCCGGCCATATCACCGGACAGGTCCTGTCGGTGTCCGGCGGCTACAGCATGATCGGCTGAAAGACCCCGTGCGCCGGCACAGAGCGCAGGACACGGGCGCACCGAGGGTCGCGATCCCGCGGCCGGGGAGGCCCGTGCGATGAGCGCCGGGCAGACGCGAACCGATGTGGGCACGGCGCAAGGCTGCTACCACGAGGCGCGCGCGTGGGTCGGGCGCAGCACCGGGCCTCGCCCGCTGGAGGCTCCGCCGGACGAATCGCGCTGCAAATACTTCGCCGCCTTGTGCGAGGACGGCAATCCGGCCTACTGGGACACCGAGTGGGCCAGCCACACATTCGGCGCAGCCCTCGCACCCAGCGGCATGCTGATGAGCCTGCTGATGCCGCTGCCGTGGAAGCCGGGCGGCCGGGGTGATCCACCTTCGATGGCATTGGATGTGCCGCTGCCGGGCCGGACTTTCATCAACGTCGAGACCGACTGCGAGCTGCTGCGGTCGGTGCACCAGGGCGAGCGTCTGAGTGTCCGCGAGACGGTCGTCGAGATCTCCCCCGAAAAAAGTACGCGCCTCGGGCGCGGCCACTTCGTTACGACGCGAGCGGAACTGCTGGATGCCGGGCAGCAATGCGTCGCCACGATCACCAACGTGCTGTACCGCTTCGATGCCTTCGGGGCGGAACCATGAGCGACCGCTACGTTCAGAAGCTCTGGTCGGACGTGCACGAGGATCAGCCGATCGCGCCGATGTCCTTTGCGGTCGACTACGCCCGCATCATCCTCAACGCGGCATCGACCTGGGACTTTTTCCCAGGGCATCACAATCCTGACTACGCCCGCGGCCAGGGCCAGCCCGACATCTACGCGAGCACGATCTTTTTCCATGGACTGATCGACCGCTACGTGACCGATTGGGGCGGACCGCTGACGCTGGTGCGCCGTCGGCGCATGCGGATGGTCGCCAGCGTGCACCCGGGCGACACGCTCACGGCCGAGGGCCGGGTCACGCGACACTACCGCGATCCCGACTATCACGGCATGGTCGAGCTCGACATTGCGCTGAGCACCTCGCGCGGGCTATGCGTCCCCGCTGCCGTCCGTGCATGGCTGCCGCTGCGACAAGACGATTTCCCGACACCCACCACGAAAACGCCATGAACACTTCACCCGCACCTACTCAAGAACGCCTCGAGACCCGCATCCGGCAGGTCCAGGAAGCCACCCGCGGCATTTCCGAGCAGTACCCCCGCTCTTATATTCGCCAGTGCATCGACCAAGACCGCTTTCCGGAGGAGATGTGGAAGGCCTTGGGCGAGTACGGCCTGCTCGGCCTGTCAGTCCCTGAGCACTTCGGTGGCTCCGGGGGCGGCGTCGTGGAAATCGTTGCGCTGGCCGAAGCACTCGCCCTGGGCGGCGTGCCGACGCTGTTCCTGGTCGTCACCGGCCTCGGCCGCGTGCCCATCGTGCGCCACGGGACGCCGGAACAGATCAAGAAGTTCGTCACGCCCACCTGCGACGGCTCGGTCAAGCTGTGTTTCGCGATCACCGAACCCAATGCCGGCACCAACAGCTTCAACATGAACTCGCTTGCCACCCGTGACGGCGACGACTGGGTGCTCAACGGGCAGAAGGTCTTCATCTCGGGCGCGCGCGACGCGGACATCATGCTGGTGATCGCCCGCACGCAGAAGCCGAGCGAAGTCAAGCACCGCACAGACGGCATGTCGCTGTTCGTGGTGGACATGAAGACCCCGGGCATCACACTTCAGCAGCTCAACATTCAGGTCGAGACCGCCGAGCGCCAGTACATGGTGTTCTTCGACAACGTGCGACTGCCGGCCGACGCACTGATCGGCGAGGCCGGCAAGGGCGCCAAGCTCATGTTCGAGGGACTGAACTCCGAACGCCTGCTGGCCGCCGCGGCGGCACTGGGTATCGGCGACTATGCCCTCGGTAAAGCCGTCGCCTACGCGCAGGATCGCAAGCCCTTCGGCAAGCCCATCGGCAGCTACCAGGCCCTGCAGCACCGCATGGCGCTGGCCAAGGCCGAACTGGAGGCGGCGCGGCTGATGACCTATTCCGCTGCCGAGCGTTTCGACGCCGGCGAGGACGCCGGCGCGCATGCCAACATGGCCAAGCTGCTGGCCTCGCGCGCCGCCGTCGCGGCGGTCGAGGCGGCGATCCAGACCCACGGCGGCTACGCCTTCGACCGCGACTACGACGTGGTCACGCTCTGGCCCATGGTGCGGCTGATGGAGATTGCGCCCATCAACAACGAGATGCTGATGAACTACATCGGCGAGCATGTGCTTGGGCTGCCGAAGAGCTACTGAGATGGCGCAGATGCGGGTACAGCGGCCGGCGCGTGGCAGCTCGGCATAAGGCGCATCAGCCGCTTTGATCGCCTCACCCCAGTGCATCGGGCTCGCAATCGCCAGCCCAGCCCGCGAGCAGCATCAGACCGGCTGCGATCCAGTACGCGCGCAGCAGACCGGGTGATGATCGTGCGGTTTCATTCATCGAAGTGAACGAGATATTGCGAGGAGAGAATCATGGCTGAGCAGGAGGAGCTTTTCTACAAGGTCGAGGGCGGCATCGCCACCCTCACCCTTAATCGCCCCGAGCGACGTAACGCACTTTCGCCGGCGCTGACGCATCGACTCGCAGACGCCTGGAAACGCATCGACGCGGACCCCGAGGTGCGCGTGGCCATCGTCACCGGCACGAGCTGCGGCACCTTCTGCGCGGGCATGGACCTGCGCGAAGGCGCGCGGCTCAAGGCCGAAACCGGCAAGGATGTCCTCGAGTTCTTTGCCGATCTGCGCAACGACGGCCTACGCCAGGTTCGCAAGCCGCTGATCGCGGCGATCAACGGCCATTTTCCGGCCGGCGGCATGATGCTGGCGCTCAACTGCGACTTGCGCGTCGGCCTGGCCGGCACCCGCGGCGGCATCACCGAGGTGAAGGTCGGGCGCGGCTCGCCCTGGGCTGTGCCGCTGCTGTGGATGATGCCGCAGGCCCTGCTGATGGAAACCGTGCTCACCGGTGAGATGATTCCCGCCGAGCGCCTCTACGAGGTCGGCTTCCTCAACTACCTCGAACCAACCGACGAGGCGGTGCAGGCGCGCGCGCTGGAGCTGGCGCGCAAGATCGCCGACGCCGCACCGCTGTCGGTGGTGGCCGGCAAGAAAGTGCTCAAGGATGCCACCACGCTGGGCTGCGAGCCGGGCCTGCAGCAGGCCTGGACGTACTACCACGAGCACGTCTATGCGAGTGAGGATGCGATCGAGGGCCCCAAGGCCTTCGCCGAGAAGCGCAAGCCGGTCTGGAAAGGCCGCTGAGGAGGGGTCCATGAGCACGCCATCCTCCGCGGCCGACGTGGCGCAGCCGCCGCGCTTCGGATTCACCGACGATGAACTGGCCATGCTGCCGACCGTGTACGCGCCCGGGCTGTTCGCCGGGCAGCGCGTGCTGGTTTCCGGTGCCGGCAGCGGCATCGGCAGGGCCATCGCCTTCCTGTACGCGCGGCTCGGCGCACGGCTGCTCATCTGCGGCCGCAAAGCCGAGGCGCTGGAGGCGACCGCAGCCTGGCTGCGCCGGCTCGGCAGCCCGGAGGTGCTGGTGCAGCCAGCCAGCATCCGCGACCCGGAGGCCGTGTCCGCGCTGATGGACCTGGTCTGGCAGCGCTTCGGCGGCCTGGACGTGCTGGTCAACAATGCCGGCGGCCAGTTCCCCAAGCCCGCCCTGGAGCTGAGCCGCAACGGCTTCAACGCGGTGGTCGACACCAATCTCAACGGCACCTGGAACATGATGCAGGCGGCCGCCCACCGCTGGGTCGGATCCGGGACGCCGGGCTGCGTGGTGAACGTCGTCATCGTGCTCGATCGCGGCAATCCCGGCATCGCGCACAGCGCCGCGGCGCGCGGCGGCGTGGTCGCGCTCAGCCGCACGCTGGCCCTGGAATGGGCGCCGCACCGCATCCGCATCAACTGCGTCGCGCCGGGCACCATCGAGAGCAATGGCTTCAACAACTACCGGCCGGAAGACGCCGCGCGCTTCCGCTATTCCAACCCTATGCTGCGCAACGGCGACGTGCAGGACATCGCCGAGGGCGTGGTCTACCTCTCCGCGCCGTCGGGCAAGTTCATCACCGGCGAGGTGCTGCGCATCGACGGCGGCGGCACGCTCTGGGGCGAAGCCTGGACCGCCGGCAAGCCCGACTACTTCAAGGTGCCCGAATGAACGATTCCAGTCCGACCGACATCCCCGTCATCCGCTTCACCAGCCACCGCCGCACGATTACCGAAACCGACATCGTCAACTTCGTCAACGTGGCCGCCCTGCATGAGCCGTTCTTCATCGACATGGAGTACATCCGCGACAATCTTGCCGAAGGCCACCGCAGCCGCTTCGCGCCTGGCCCGATGATCATTTCGCTGGGAATGGGCCTGGTGTCCACCCTCATCAAGGACGTGATCGACCGCGCGCTTGAAGGGCAGGATGCCGGCGCATTCGGCGGGATGACCGGCGTCAGCGCACGCCTGGGCGCCGCACTGTTCCCCAACGACACCATCCACGTCGAAGCTCAGGCGCAGTGCCGGCCCAAGACCCGCCGCGGCTATACCTTGCTGGACATCCGTCACCGCGTGATCAACCAGCGCGGCGAGCAAGTGGCGGACTTCACCGAAACTGTCTGCTTCCTGCCTCGGCAACCGCTCGCATGAGGACACTGGAGGGCATCGTCGTCCTGGATCTGTCACGCCTCATGGCCGGCCCCTATGCGGCCATGGCCTTGGCGCAATACGGGGCGCGTGTGATCAAGATCGAGGCGCTTGCCGGAGAGGAAGGCCGCGGATTCGGCCCCCCGTTCTGCGGTGAAGTCGCCGCCTTGTTCATGCAGACCAATCGTGGCAAGCAATCGCTGGCGCTGGACTTCCGCAAGCCGGCCGGCCGCGAGGTACTCGAACGGCTGGTGGCCAGGGCCGACGTGCTCATCCACAGCTTCCGCCCCGACTTTGCCGAGCGCGCGAAGCTGCGCTACGAGGATCTGGCGCCACTCAATCCGCGCCTGATCCACTACACCGTGACCGCCTACGGCAGCGACAGCCCCTATCGACTCAAGCCGGCGGTTGACAGTGTCGTGCAGGGGATGGCTGGCGGGTTCTACGGGGCTGGCGAAGAGGACGACCCGCCCATCCGCAACAGCCTTCCAGTCGTCGATGTAGCCTCGGGCATGTGCGGCGCCATGGGTGTGCTCGCCGCGCTGCTTGAGCGCAGCAAAAGCGGGACAGGCCAGAAGGTGGAGCTGGCACTTATTGACACAATGTTCAATTTTCTCGGCAGCAAGATCGCTGAAGCTGCTTTAGGAGGCAAGGTCTCCCGGGAGATCAATCCGCCCATCGTGGCGCCCAGCCGGCATTTCGCAGGCGCCGACGACCGCTGGTTCACCGTGTCCGTGATCAACGATGCGGCCTTCGAACGACTGTGCGCGGTAATCGACCGGCCCGACTGGGCGACGGCCCCCCAGTACCGGGACAATGCCGCCCGCATCCGCAACCGCCCCCTGCTGCTGCCCGCACTTGCCTCGATCTTCCGCACCCGACCGGCGCGGGAGTGGCTCGAAGCCTTCGAGCGTGCCGATATTCCGGCCGGACCCGTTAACACGGTACCCGAGATGCTGGCCGATCCAGCGCTGCAGGCACGGCTGGCCTTCCAATCAGGGGTTGACAACCTACCGATGCCGGAAGTGCCGGTCTACCTGAGCCGTGGCCAGCACCGCGCTGCGGAGCTGCAGCGTGCGCCCGGCCTGGGTGAGCACAGCGCAGAGGTTCTGGACTTCGCCGGCTATTCAGCCGAGCGCATCCAGGCGCTGGCCGAAACTGGCGTCATCAGGCTGGGCGGCCCGCCGCGTCTGCATGACCTGCCTTCTTCATCCCCGGAGACCGAAAATCAATGAAACTGAAAGATCGTGAAGCCGTCATCGTCGGCGTCGCCGATGTGCCCTTGCGCGACGGGCAGGTCGTCGAGCCGCTCTCCGTGCTCCAGGTGCAGGCACGCGCGGCGCGCGATGCCCTGCGCGACGCAGGCCTGTCGATGCGCGATGTCGACGGCCTGCTGTGCGCCGGCATGTGGGGCGTGCCCGGCCCCGGACAGCTGATCACGCCCACCATGGCCGAGTACTTCGGTATTGCCCCGCGTTTCATGGATGGCACAAACATTGGCGGATCGGCCTTCGAATCGCACGTCGCACACGCCGCCATGGCCATTGAGGCTGGTCGCTGCGAGATTGCGCTGATCACCTACGGCAGCACCCAAAGAAGCGAAAAAAGCCGCAACCTGGGCGGACGCCCCGCAGTTCTGACCATGCAATACGAGACGCCTTTCGGTATGCCTACCCCCATTGGCGGATATGCCATGGCGGCAATGCGACACATGCATGAATACGGCACGACGTCCGAGCAGTTGGCAGAGATCGCGGTCGCCACGCGCAAGTGGGCACAGCGCAACCCTGCCGCAACAATGCGCGACCCACTGACGATAGAACAGGTACTGTCGAGCCCGATGATCTGCGATCCCCTGCATCTGCTGGACGCCTGCCTGGTCACCGACGGAGGCGGTGCCGTCGTGATGACGACCGCCAAGCACGCTCGTGCGCTCGGTCGTACTGCGGTCTACGTCCGCGGCTACGGAGAATGCACCACGCACTGGACCATCGCCGCGATGCCGGACCTCGCGCGCCTGACTGCCGCAGAGATCGCCGGACGCGAGGCTTTCGCGATGGCGGGAATCGGCCATGACGCAATCGATGTGGTCCAGATCTACGACAGCTTCACCGTCACTGTGCTGCTGACGCTCGAAGCACTTGGGTTCTGTGAGCGCGGACAAGGCGGCGCGTTCGTCGCCAAGCAGCGCACCGCACCGGATGGCGCGTTTCCCATGAACACCAGCGGCGGCGGCCTGTCCTGCCTTCATCCCGGCATGTTCGGCATCTTCCTGCTGATTGAGGCCGTACGGCAGCTTCGGGGTGAGTGCGGCGAGCGCCAGGTGACGGACGCCCGCACGGCCCTGGTCCACGGCACCGGCGGCACACTGTCCAGCGGCGCCACCTGCATTCTCTCGCGGAGCTGAACGCCATGTACGACAAGCCCCTGCCGGTCATCGACCCGGAAAGCGCCCCTTACTGGACGGCCCTGCGCGACGGCCGCCTGCTGCTCAGGCACTGCCGAGACTGTGGTCGCCATCACCACTATCCACGAGAACTCTGCCCACATTGCGGCTCTGACTCGCTGGACTGGGAGGCGGCGCGCGGAACCGGCACGATCTACAGCTACACCATCGCTCGCCGGCCGGCGGGTCCCGCATTCAAGCCCGACACTCCCTACGTCGTCGCCATCATTGAACTTGATGAAGGCGCACGTCTGATGAGCAATCTGGTGACCAGCGATGTCGAAGCGGTGCGCATCGGCCAGCGCGTCGACCTCTACACCGACGCGGTGACACCCGAGGTCACGCTGCCCCGGTTCCGCATTCAGGGCGCAGGCCGTCACGACGCGACATGAACGCGTTACCGACACCGACACCGCTTGGCCACCGGAGGCCGTATCCGCACCGGTGCATCCGCCGCAAGCGCCGGTGCGGCCCTGCCCTGCTCGCGATCACGCTACCCACAGCCTTGGTGTATGCCGCTCCCCTGAGTGCCGCCAACGGAATTTCGCCCCTAGGAACTGGCGCCATACAAAACGGTCTGGCCGGTGCCGGCACCGCAAGTGCGGGCGACGCCTTTTCCGTGGTGCGCAATCCGGCCGCCGGCGCAGCGCTGACGACGCAGCTCGCAGTCAGCCTGGATCTCGCGCTTCCGAACGGTCGGATCACGGCTGGTGCCTCGGCCTCTGATCCCGGCGTCTTCGCGTTCGTCCCGCAGACGCAACGCTCGGTCGACGGTGCTCTGCCGGTACCGCAGTTCGCGTATAACCGACACTTGGAGAACGGCTCGGCCTGGGGCGTCTCGCTGAGTGCCGCCGGGCTGGCGGCGGAGGCCCCCCACGGCAGCGCCCTGTTTGCCGACTCGATTCCATTGCTGCAGGCGCAGTGCGAAGGCGTGCTCGGCGGCGGCGCTCCACTCCCCGGCACAAGCGATCGCTACGGACTGTGCGGCAACAGTGTGGGTACCCTGCAACTGCAGATGTATCAGTTGTTCTTAGCAGCCCACTATGCGCACCTGTTCGGCCGCGGGCTGAGCCTGGGCGTTGCGCCAATACTGTCCGTGCAGACGCTTGACGCGAGGGGGTTTCAGGCGCTTGCAAAGTTCTCCAACAACCCTCAGGCCACCAGTGACAACGGCGATGAACTGTCCTGGGGTGCGGGCGGACGAGTGGGCCTGCTCTGGCAGCCCACGGACCACTTCGGCGTGGGCGTCGCCTGGCAAACCAGGATCCGGATTCGCGAGTCCGAGGACTACGCGGGCCTACTGCCGGGGGGATCTCTGGATATGCCGTCGAGCCTGCATATCGGGACCATCCTGATGCCGCATCCAGGACATCAGCTGTTCGTTGATGTCGAACACATCCGCTACGAGGACAGCCGCCCACTATCGAACCCCGTGGAGGCTCAACGCCTGACCGATGATTGCCTGCTGCCGCGACTGATCAGGATTGTGACGCCGGGTGGTCAGGCCCCCACAGCGTCGCCCGCTTGCTTCGGCGCCACAACCGGCCCCGGCCTGGGATGGCGCAATCTCACTGTCTACAAGGTCGGCTACGAGTACACCCATCGGCGACTGAGTCTGCGCACGGGCTATGCGCAGAGCCGGCGGCCGATGGCTGCCGATCAGGCGCTGGCGGCCATGGTGGCCCCGGCAACCAGCCGGCGTCATCTCGCCGTGGGGCTGTCCTGGAGAAGCTCTGCCCGATGGCGGGTCGACGTTATGCTGCAGCACGCGCTTCCCGAGCGTGTCGAAGGACGCAACCCGTTGAGCCAGATTCAGCCGCAGCTGTTGCCGCCAGCGGTCGAGGCCGGTACAGAGGCCAACGACCAGCCGGTGCTGGTCGAGCTGGAGGTCTGGCAGCTCGGCCTGAGCCTGAGCCGGACCTTCGGCGTGGTGCCGGCCCTATGACTGGAGGTCGTAACGCCTGGCTGCCCCTGTCCGGCCTGCGCGTACTGGATTTCTCGCTGCTGCTGCCGGGGCCATTCGCGACGGTGACGCTGGCCGACCTGGGCGCCGAGGTGATCAAGATCGAACCGCCGGCGGGCGATTTCGCGCGGCGCATGGCCGGGCCGATGCATGCCATGGCCAACCGCAACAAGCGCACGCTGGCGCTGGATCTCAAGAACCCCGCAGTGCGCCCGCTGATCGAGCGCCTGGCGCGCTGGGCGGACGTGGCCGTCGAAGGCTTCCGACCCGGCGTTGCGCAGCGTCTGGGCGTGGATCACGCCACGCTCTCGGCACTCAACCCGCGACTGGTCTACTGTTCGATTTCCGGTTACGGGCAGCACGGCCCGGCGCGCGACACGCCCGGCCACGATCTGAACTATCTGGCCGCCTCGGGCGCGCTGATGTTTCCCGGCCACTGGCACGGCGCCCCGCAGCGGTCCGGCATCCCGGTAGCGGACCTCGCCGGCGCCAGCTTCGCCATCATCGCCATCCTGGCCGCGCTGCACGAGCGCCAGTGCAGCGGCCGCGGCGCCCATCTGGACCTGGCGCTGGCCGATGCCGCTCTCGCCTTCGCCACCGCCCGCCACGGCCTGGACGCCGAGGGCCCGTCGCGCGCGCACCTGTACCCCACCAACGACATCTTCGAAACCGCCGATGGCCGCAGCCTCGCGCTGGGGCTGATCGAGCCGCACTTCTGGGCCGGCTTCGTCGCCGCGAGCGCCGATCTCGCGCCCGACTTCGCGCGTCCGGCCTGGGCCGACGAAGCCGGCCGACTGGCCGACGGCGACGCCCTGCACCGCCGCCTCACCGAGGTCCTGCGCCTGCTGTCGTCCGCGCAGTGGCTGGCGCGCTTTGCGCGCCACGACGTGCCGGCGCAGACGGTACTCTCGCCTGCCGAGGCCGGGCGCAGCCCGCAGGCGCAGGCGCGGGCGCTGGTCATGGAGCGCGACGGCGAGCGGCACCTGCCGTTTCCGGTGTGGGCGAACGGCCGTCGCGGCGGCCATCTCGAATGCACCGCCGCCGCCGTCGGCGCCCACGGCCCGGAAATACTGACCGCGCTGGGCCTGTCCGCAGCACAGATTGCCGCGCTGCACGCCGCGGGCGCGGTGACACTGCCCCCGACCAACCCGCACAACCGCACAGAGAAGACCCCAGAATGACGATGACCCCGACCACAGCGGCAGCACCGATTACGCCCGCACCACGCCGGTCGGCGGCCTGATGTACCGGCACAGCCCGGCGCTGCACCGGTACGCGGCCTACGGCACCGGCTTCGAGACGCCGCCCCTGGTTGAACTCGCCTACCGGCCCGACGGCGCTTCGGGCCTGAACCGCGAGTTGGACGCGGCGCGCACCGATCACGCCGAGATCGGCGCCAAGCGGCGCCAGGGCGTCGAGGCCGAGGTGCGGCAGGGCTATCTCGCCTGCACCGGCGTGCTGGAGTCCCATCTGTACGGCGCGCTGCGCTGGGGCGCCGAGCGCGATTGGCAGGTATCGCTCGATGCGCAATACCTGTCCGCAGTCCTCCCGGTCAACGACGGCAACGGCCGCTACTACGAGCCCGAGCTGGGCTTGGCGGAACTCGCCGGGATACAAGTCAACTGGCAAAGCGGAGCATACGGGACATGAACTCTCAGACGACCACACCGGCGCCGGCGAAACCGGCAGCGACCATCCTGCTCCTGCGCGACGGCTCCGCCGGGCTCGAGGTGTTCATGGTGGTACGCCACCACGAAATCGACTTCGCGGCTGGCGCGCTGGTGTTTCCCGGGGGCAAGCTCGCACCCGGCGACAGCGAGCCCCTCGCCCACGCGCGTGCGACCGGACTCGACGGCCTGAGCGCAGAAGCGGCGGCCCTGCGCATCGCCGTGATCCGGGAGGCATTCGAGGAATGTGGCCTGCTGTTCGCACGCGAACGTGGCGGCGGCACGCTGATCGGCCCGGACCGGCTGCAGACGCTGGATCGCTACCGCGGCCCGCTTGATCACGGCGAGCTGACAGTGGGCGAGATGCTGCACGAGGAGAATCTGGAACTGGCCTGCGAGTCGCTCGTGGACTACGCCCACTGGGTCACGCCGCTGATGATGCCCAAGCGCTTCGACACGCATTTCTTCCTGGCCTCACCGCCCGCCCGCCAGTTGGCACGCCACGATGGCCGCGAGCTGGTCGATTCAGTCTGGATCCGCCCGGCCGACGCGCTGGCGCAGGCCGACGCCGGAGCGCGCACGATCATCGCCCCGACGCGGCTTAACCTGCAGCGCCTTGGGCTCAGCGGCACCGTCGAGGCCGCGCTCGCCGCCGCGCGTGCCCAGCCGGTGGTCCGGGTGTTGCCCGAGCTGGTGAAGACGCCCAGCGGTCCGCGCCTGCGCATCCCCGACGGGGCTGGCTACCCCGTCACCGAGTTCGAACCCGGCACGCCGCCGGCGGAAAAGCCGTAGAAAGCCGTAGTACGCATGTCCGCCAGCCCCCAACGACACCAACGACACCAACGACACCAACGAGAGGAGACCCCGATGGCCGTCATCGACCTGTTGCTGCGCAATGTTGCCCAGACCCCCGACAAGCCCGCTGTAATCGCCGCCGATGGAGAGCTGAGTTTTCGTCAACTCAACGATGCCGCTGGCCGCATCGCCACACGCCTGCGCGAACGCGGCGTGCGCCGCGGCGACAAAGTCGCCATGGCCCTGGACAATGCGGAGGCCGTGCACTTCACGGCCAGCTACTTCGGCATCCACAAGCTCGGCGCCGTGCCGGTACCGATGAACGTGCGCTGGGCCGCGCCGGAGAAGCGCTACGTCCTTGAGCACAGTGACGCGGTCGCACTCATTTGCGGCGCGGCGCACACCGCGCACTTTGTGCCGTTAAGCGAGCAAAAATCGCCTGAGAACCTGAAGGTCAAAAGCTGGCTGGTTACCGGAAGCACGCCGGTGGCCGGCTTCGAGGCCTTGGCAGACGTCCTTCACACGGGTCCGATCGAGGTGCCGCCGCTGGATCCGGCTCCGACCATGGACGACGCGGCAGACCTGCTCTACACCTCCGGCACCACTGGAATGCCCAAGGGCGTTCTGGTTCCCCAGGGCAACCTCGCCGATCAGCCGACTCCGCCAGGGCAGCCCAACATCACGCAGGCGCTTGCGGCGCTGTTCGGGCAACGCCTGCTGCACGCCGTGCCGTTGTTCGGGTTCACGGGCTGCCATGGACTCATGCTGATGTGCGCACGCGCCGGCATCACTCAGATCGCGCTGCCAAAATTCGATCCGGAATCCCTGCTTGCCAGCATTGAGAAGCACCGTGCAAGCTCGATCATGGGTGTGCCGACCATGCTCAACCTGGCCATGAAGCATCCCAGCCTGGGCCAGCACGATTACAGCAGCATGCAATTCGTGTTCTTCGGCGCGGCGCCGATCCAGCCGGACACGGTACGCAAGATGCTGCAAGTCTGGCCCCGCGTGCGCATGCTCAACGGCTATGGCCTGACCGAAGGCGGTCTAGGGGCGGCCTGCATGCTGGGCCCCGATCCTGAGGATATTCTCAAGCGTCCGGGATGTGTGGGCCGGCCGGCCGGCTGCGAGGCGGTGATCGTTGACGACGACGACCGGGTCTTGCCGCAGGGCGAGATCGGGGAACTTTGCTTCCGTTCCGACGTCTCGCGCCGACGCTACTACAAGGGCGACGAACTCACGGCCCAGCTCTGGCGCGGCGGCATGCTGCACACCGGCGACGTCGGCTACGTCGATGCAGAAGGTTTCGTCTATATCACGGACCGCAAGAAGGACATGGTCCTGCGTGGCGGCTATAACATTTTCGCCGTCGAGGTCGAGCGCGTCCTGGTGGAAATCCCGTCGGTACTCGAAGCCACCGTCGTCGGCATTCCGCATCCCGACCTGGGAGAAGACATATTGGCCGTGCTGGTACCGCGGCCGGGCATGGAGCCCGGCACGGGCGAGCTGGCCCCCGAGCGGATCAATGCCTTCTGCCGCGAACATCTGGCCGACTACAAGTGCCCTCGGCATGTCGTGTTTGTCGACGAGCTGCCCAAGAACGCCATGGCCAAGATCCTCAAGAACGAACTGCGCGAACGCTACCGCGGCTTGCTGAGCGCAAGCGGCTGACGTGCGGGCAAGAGCGCTGAAGCGGCAGAGTGCGGCCGCTTCAGCGCGGGTTCGGTGCCAATCAGCCGGGAGTGCTCAGCCCACCGTTGACGCTCAACGTCTGGCCGGTGATGGCCTGCGCCGCTGGGCTGGCCAGGAAGGCGACCGCCTCCGCGATGTCCTGGCAGCGCACGTCGAAATGCATGCGCCGGCGCAGATTCTGCAGCATTCCGGCGTGGCGATCGCCCCCCATCAGGGACTCCGAGCCGTCCTGCCAGCGCGGCTCGGCATCGCTGATGTAGCTCATCGAGACCGCATTCATGCGAATGCGCTCTCGGCCGAACTCGCGCGCCAGCACGCGGCACATCTGCATCATCGCTGCGGTCGCACCGCCGATCAGCGCCTCGCCGACGGTCGCCACCCGTCCAGCGTCGGTGCCGATCATCACCATGCTGCCGCCGCCGGCGGCGCACATATGCGGGTAGACGGCACGGATCGCGTGCAGGCGCGTGAGCCAGTGGGCGCGGATGAAGCGTTCGATGTGCTGCTCGTCCATCTCCTTGAACAGGCGGAACCCCAGAGAGTCCTGGCTCGCGCCGGCACCGCTGCCGACGAGGATGTCGATGCGACCGAAACGCGCCGCCACTCGCCCGGCCAGCGCGTGGAGCTGAGCCGGGTCGTAAAGGTCCGCCGCCTCGAAGCAGGCCTTCCCGCCCTGGGCCTCGATCTCGTTCACGACCGCTGCACCGGCCTGCGCGTTGCGGCCGCTGACGATCACTCGGGCACCGTCCCGTGCCAGGCGCACGGCGACCGCGCGGCCGATGTACCCCGTAGCACCGGTCACCAGCGCGACCGAGTCTTGTAGGCCGCCTTCCGTCGTCCGGATTGACATGCTTCACCTCAGAAGTTTGTGAAGAAATACCGTCCCATGCATTTCTTCGGTCGCAAGTCCGGCGCACGCCCGAACTTACTCCCGCGCATCGAATTCCTTGCGGGCTTGATGCTCGTCCGGCCATCCTTGGCCAGCCGGAGAGCTTGAAGAATTCACAAGCTCTCAGCGGAACGGGCTGAAATCGGGCTTGCGCTTTTCGAGGAAGGCGCTGGCGCCCTCGGCCTGTTCGCCGGTGCGGAAATAGTCCGGCGCAATCTCGCGGATCATCTCGTTCATGTCGCGCTGCATGATCGGTTCCATGTGATAGTAGAACGAACGCTTGAGAATCTTCAGGCAGGTAGGGCTGACCGCGAGCAGTTCATCGGCCCACTTGCGCACCTCCTCGTCGAGCTGTGCCATCGGCACCACGGCGTTGGCCAGCCCCCAGTCGAGGGCCTGGCGCGCGGTGTAGCGGCGGCACAACATCCACAGCTCGCGTGCGCGCTTGTGGCCGAGCACGTTGGCCGAATGGCTGACGATGTAGCCGCCGGCCGGCGAGCCGACCCGCGGGCCGTTCTGGCCGAAGATCGCGTGCTCGGCGGCGATCGTGAAGTCGCAGAAATAGGCGATGTGGTGGCCGCCGCCGATGGCGTAGCCGTTGACGCGCGCGATCACCGGCTTGAGGCACTCCGCGATCTGACGATTGAAGGTGAAATTGAGATCCTCCAGGCCGCTCTTGCCGTCGGCGTCACCCTTCTCCCAGTTGATGTCGCCGCCGACGCAGAACGCCCGCTCGCCGGTGCCGGTCAGCACAATCACGCCGACGTTGCGGTCGTTGGCCGCCTTGTCCAGCAGTTCCTGCATTTCCTTGATGTTGTCGCCGGTGAACGCATTGAGCGTCTTGGGGCGGTTCAGCGTGATCGTCGCAACATGGTTGTCGACGCCGTACAGCACTTCTTTGTCGGACATCTTGAGGACCTCATCGTGGAGGAAAAAGGCGTACGCGCGCAGCGCCCTCAACGCGGGGCCGGTGCAGCGTACGGCATGTACAGGAACAAACGTTTCGTCATTCTGGCCTGCTTGTGTGCGAACCGCTGGCCGGCTGCCCCCATGATTCCCGGGCTGCCGGCGCTCGCGGTTCTTGCAGCGCGCCGGATCCTGCTTATACCGTCGGCCCGCTGTGCGTGTTCGCACAACACAGTCCGACACGACCAAGTCAGCTTCGCAGCCGGCTTGACCACCCGGCTCCGGAGCCCGGTTTCGCCCCCCGGCGCCGAAAAACCCCGAACTTGTGATCCTCGAATGACGTACAGAAAGTGGTGCTGCATGTTCTGCGATCTCGTCTATGACGAACAGCTGGGATCGCCGGACGAGGGCATTGCGCCCGGCACACCCTGGGATGCCTTCCCGGACAGCTGGATCTGTCCCGACTGCGGCGCATCGAAGGGCGATTTCATGATGCTTGAGGTGGGCTAAAGGCGTTCCGGTGGGCGCGTAGCGAAGTACTCACGCGGACGCCCGGTTCGCCTGCTCAATTTACCTGCCTATTGCGCCCCCCCCAGAAAGGCTTCCGCAACTCAGTCTTGAGAATCTTTCCGGCGCCGCTCACCGGCAGCGGCTCGCCGCGAACCGTGACGCTGCGCGGCAACTTGTAGCCGGCAATACGCTCGCGGCAATGCGTGAGGATCAGCTCTTCAGTCAGCGTGACGCCCGGCTTGGGAACGACCACGGCATGCACCGCCTCACCCCATTGTTCGGACGGCACCCCGATCACGGCACATTCCTGTACTCCGGGGTGCTCGTAGATTGCGCCCTCGACTTCGACACTGAAAACGTTCTCACCCCCGCTGATGATCATATCCTTGGCACGGTCGACGATGAACACGAAGCCCTCGTCATCCATGTAGCCCAGATCGCCGGTATGCAACCAGCCGCCACGCAGCGTCTGCTCGGTCTGCTCGTCGAGCCCCCAGTACCCCATCATCACGTTCATTCCGCGCGCACAGATCTCGCCGACCTGACCCCGGGGCAATTCGCGATCCTCCGAATCGAAGATCATCACTTCGACGCCGTAAGCCGGGCGGCCAGCGCTGGTGAGCTTGGAACCGCCCTTGACGTGGAAACGCGGTTCCAGGAAGGTGATCACCGGGGAGGCCTCTGTCTGTCCGTAGCCCTGCGCAAACCGGACACCCGGCAGCAGATTCATCGCCTTTCTCAGCACCGCTTCGGGCATCGGCGAGGCCCCGTACATAAGCCTTCTGAAGCTTGACAGGTCGCAGCCGTTGATGCGTTCGGAATTCACCAGCAGGTTAACCATCGTCGGCACCAGAATCGAGTGCGTGACACGGTGCTTGACCATTGCGTCAAGTACCGCATCAACATCGAAACGCGGCACCATGACGTGAGTCCCGCCGGCCATGGTTAGCGCAAAAGTATTCGCCATATCCGCCAGGTGGAACATCGGCGCCGCGTGCAAATAGATCGCCGTGTCGTCATACCCCAAGGCGGGAAGGACGTTGAGCGCGTTGTAGACGATGTTGTCATGCGACAACATGACGCCCTTTGACTTGCCGGTCGTACCGCCGGTATAGAACAGGCCGGCGAGATCGCTGCCGCCGGCATTGACGTCCGGCACCGGCGCGGCCTGCGCCAAAAGCTTTTCGTACTCGATGCAGCCCTCCGGACATGCACCTTCGCCGATGAACACGATGTGGGCGACGGTCTTGAGCAAGGGTTTGAGCGCCGGCAACATCTGAGAGAACGCGTCGTCCACGAACAGCACGCGGCTCCGGGAGTCCTCCAATGTGTAAGCAATCTCTGGCGGCGCCAGGCGAATGTTTACCGGATTGGAGGCAGCGCCGGCCCAGGCGATGCCGTAGAAATATTCCAGGTAGCGGTCGCTATTGAGCGCCAGAATCGCAACCCGGTCCCCTCGCTCCACACCCAGCTGCGCAAACGCGCCGGCCAAGCGTGAGACCCGCTCTTGGAACTGAGCCCAAGTCTGATGTCGGTCGCCATAGATCGTGGCAGTTCCCTGTGCCCTGATCTGAACGGCACGACGCAACGTTTGTATGATGAACATTGACCCCGGTCTCCTCTCTGTCTGAATTACTTGCACGGCATTCTAACGAATGTTAGGTTTCTTCGCGTTGGTACGCAAGACTTATCGCTGGCCCGAGTCAAGCCGCCTGCCGCCGCGCTTCGCCGAAAATGATCCGCGCGAGATCGACCATCATCCGTCATCAACCAAGGGTACCCCGGCTTGAAATCGATGCATGCCCCTCATTACACGGCTCCCGAGACGCTGGCCTCCGGCCTCGCCGAATGCCAGTACGTCGCCAGCTCCAGGATTGCTACGGCCACCTATCTTGGGCTGCATCTGGAGAAGCCCTTGCTGGTCGAGGGGCCCGCGGGCGTCGGCAAGACCGAGCTGGCCAAGGCGCTGGCCCAGCTGCTGGACGTCCCTCTGGTGCGCCTGCAATGTTACGAGGGCCTCGACGAGGCCAAGGCACTGTATGAATGGAAGTACAGCAAACAATTGCTGTACACGCAGATCCTGCGCGACAAGCTCGGCGAGCTGATGCAGGGCGCCGCGACGCTGGTACAGGCCATGGACAGGCTGCACGCGCACGACGATCTGTTCTACTCGGAAGCCTTCCTGGAGCCGCGGCCGCTGCTGCGCGCGCTACGCGAGCCGCGCGGCTGTGTGCTGCTGGTGGACGAGATCGACAAGGCAGATCCGGAGTTCGAAGCCTTTCTGCTGGAAGTGCTGTCGGACTATCAGATTTCGGTGCCCGAACTGGGCACACTGGCGGCCACGGTGCGTCCGCTCGTGCTGCTCACCAGCAACGGCGCACGTGAGCTGTCGGACGCCCTGCGCCGCCGCTGCCTGCATCTGTACATCGGCTATCCCGAGCCGGCACTGGAACGCCGCATCCTGCGCTCCCGGGTTCCCGAGCTTCCGGAACGGCTCGGCCACCGGCTGGTGGCCTTCGTCCAGGCCCTGCGCGAGCTGGACCTGAAGAAACTCCCTGCGGTCAGCGAGACGCTCGACTGGGCGCGCACGCTGGTCTTGCTCAATGCCGATGAGTTGGGGGAGGATCTGGTCCGCGATACGCTCGCCGCCCTGCTCAAGCACGAGGAAGACGTGGTCAGCGCAGGCGCTGCGCTGCCGCGCATTCTTGCGGCGACCCGGGAGGCGGGGGGCCGTGCTGCGCACGCTTGAGGAGTTCTTCCGCGCGCTGCGCGGCAGCGGCCTCGAACCAGGGCTCTCCGAATGCCTGGACGCCGCGCGCGCCGCCGGGCTCGTCGGCATCGAGGACCGGGAGCGCCTGCGCGACGCCCTCGGTTCGACGCTGGCCAAGAAGGCGGCGGACCGCGCGCACTTCGACGAGGTCTTCGATCGCTTCTTCGCCTTCGGTCTGTTCGCGGCTGCCGGCGCAGCGCCCGATGTCGCGACGGTGACAGAGCCCGCTGATCCGCAACAGGCGGAACTGCCGGCCTCGGAGCTGCTGCGCGTCATCGAGACGCGTGACCAGGCCAGTCTGGCGCGCCGGCTGCGCCAGGCCGAACAGGCCGTGAGGCTCGACGGGGCTTGGCTGTTCACGCAGCGCGGCCTTTACACCCGGCGCATGCTCGAGGCCATGGGCACCCCGGCGCTGAGCGCCGAACGCTCCGAGCTGCAGGCCGCGCTCGACACCGGTCGTGCGCCGCCCGGCGCGGCCCAGCGCATCCAGCGCCTGCGCCGGGCCGAGGAATGCCTGTTCGAGGAAGTCCGCGATCACGTGGGACGCCGCGTCGCGATGTATGGCGGGGCGGCCGTCGAGCGGCTGCGCGACTCGGCGCTCGCCGCCGAACCGCTATCGCGCATCGAGCGGCGTGATTTCGACCGCATGCGCCGCTTGGTGCACCGGCTCGCGCGCCGGCTGGCCGCGCGCCACGCCCTGCGCAGCCGCCGGCGGCGCCGGGGGCGGCTGGACCTGCGCCGCACGCTGGCGCGCAATGCCGCTTACGACGGCATCCCTTTCGAAACCTGCTGGCGCCGGCGCAGGATCGACAAGCCCCGGCTCGTCGTGGTCTGCGACGTGTCCCGCTCGGTGCAGGCTCATGCACGCTTCCTGCTGCTGCTGCTGTATGGGCTGCGCGATCTGCTGCCGGATGTCCGCAGCTTCGCCTTCACCCATCACCTGGTGGACGTGTCCGAGCGCTTCGACGCCGACCCGCCGCACATCGCCATCGAGCGGGTACTCGACCAGGTGGGCGGCACCGGCACCAACTACGGCCTAATGCTGCGCGATTTCGCGCGCAGCGAGCTGCCCCGCGTGGACCGGCGCTGCGCGGTGATCTTCCTCGGCGACGCGCGGAACAACCGCGCCGCGCCCGAAACCGCCGTGCTGCGCACTTTGTACCAGCGGGCGCGGCAGGTCGTCTGGCTCAATCCGGAGCCGCGCAGCTTCTGGGGGCTCGGTGACTCGGAAATGCAGCATTACGCCCCTTGCTGCCACGCTGTCCATGAATGCGGCACGCTGGCACAGCTGGAGCGCGCCGTCGACCGGCTGCTACACAGCGCCGCATAGCCTGGCATTGGAGCTCAGCCACATGAAGACCCCACCCCGCGCCAGCGATGACCCTGCCGAAACAGCGGTCCGCGAGGTGATCGACGCGCTCACGCTCGAACCGACCGGGCCGGACCGCTACCGCGTGCGGCCGCGCGAATTCGGGCGCCGCCGGCTGTTTGGTGGTCAGGTCTTCGCACAGAGCCTGATGGCGGCCCAGCACAGCGCACCCGAACGCCCGCCGCATTCGGTGCACGCCTGCTTCCTGCTGCCCGGCACGCCCGATATTCCAGTGGACTTCGAGGTCGAACGCGTCCGCGATGGCGGTGCGTTTTCCTGTCGGCACGTGCGGGCACTGCAGGGTGGTCGAGAGATCCTGACCATGTTCGTGTCCTGCCAGCGCCCCGAAGCCGGATACGAGCATCAATGCCCCATGCCCGATGTGCCCGCGCCGGAAAGCCTGCGCAGCAGTGGCGAGCTGTTGCGCGAGTGGACCGCGCGCACCGGGGAGATTCCGCATGCGATGCTGGAGACCAGCATGACCTTGCGCATGGGGCTGGAACTGCGACCGCTGGACCCGGAAGGCGTGTTCGGCACGCTGGTGCGTCCACCGCAGAACGCGCACTGGTTCCGCATCTGCCGGAAAGTGCCGGTCGATCCCGCCCTGCATCGCGGCCTGCTGGCCTTTGCCAGCGACCTCGGCTTTCTGGGTACTGCACTGCGCCCACACGGCAAGCCCTGGTTCGCACCCGACATCCAGCCGTCCACGATCGATCATTCGCTATGGCTGCACCGCTCCGTGCGCGTCGACGACTGGCTGCTCTATGTGATGGACTCGCCGACAGCCCAAGGCGCGCGCGGCTTTGTGCGCGGCAGCATCTACGACCGCGCCGGCCGGCTCGTGGCCTCCACCGCGCAGGACGGCCTGCTACGCGATACCCGCTTGCGCCACAGCAACGCAACGCCACGTCCCACCCCGGTTACAGGAGCTTCGCTTTGAACACCAACCCCCTGCTCAGCGGCATTCGCGTACTGGACCTTTCGCGACTACTTCCCGGCCCCTTTGCCACCCTCTACCTCGCCCAGCTGGGCGCCGAAGTCATCAAGATCGAAGAACCCGGCATCGGCGATTACGCCCGCCAGATGCCCGGCTTGTTCGAACAGGTGAACCGCGGCAAAAAGTCCGTCGTGCTGGACCTGCGCGAACCGGACGACGTCGAACGGTTCAAAGCAATGTCGGTTGAGGCCGATGTCGTTGTCGACACCTTCCGTCCGGATGTCATGCGCAAGCTCGGCTGCGACTACGACACGCTCAAGGCACTCAACCCAAGGTTGGTCTACGCCGCACTCACCGGCTACGGTCACAGCGGTCCTTACCGCAACCGGCCCGGTCATGACATGAACTATCGCGGCTACGCAGGTGAACTGGCGCAGAACGCGCCGCCTGACGGCACACCACTGGTCGGCGACTTCCAGGTCGCGGACCTCGCCGGTGGCGCGCTTTCCTGTGTGATCGGCATCCTCGCCGCGCTCAACGGCGTGCGGGCCAGCGGGCAGGGCTGTTTCGTCGACGTGGCGATGCTCGACTGCACGCTGGCGCTACAAGTCGCCACCCTCGCCGAGCTGCGCGACCGCGGCAAGGCGCCGCGCCCCGGCAGCGGGATGCTCTCCGGCGCGATGCCCAACTACAACGTCTACCAGTGCGCCGACGGTCGCCACCTCGCCCTGGGCGCCTTCGAGCACAAGTTCTTCGCCAATTTCTGTCGACTCGCTGACCGCGCCGACCTGCTCGAACTGCCTTACGCGCCGGGCGCCCAGGGTCAGCCGCTGCGTGAGGCCGTTGCGGCGCTCGTTGCCACGCGGACACGTGACGACTGGGAGGCCCTGATGGCCGACCAGGACACCTGCGCATCCGCAATCCTGAGCATGGATGAGGTGCTCCAGAACGCGCAGGTGTGCGCGCGCGAACTTGTGCAGTGGGACAACGGCAAGCCCGCCTTCGGCATGCCGATCCGATTCGATGGTCAAGCCCGCCCCACACTCGGCCCCAGCCCCACACTCGGTCAGGATAACGAAACGCTGGCCGCTCGCTGAGCATGCCCGCGCACCAGCGCAGCGTTTTCTGCTACAGCACACCCTATCCTTGGATAGGTTCCGAAACGCCCCGCAGCGGCAATAATGTGAGCTGGACACCGCGGCGATATGTCGGGACGCGGTCGCAACGCAGGTCCGCGTCGAACACGCACCTGCCCCCGAGGCCCCGACCGTCAGTCACAGAAAAGCAGGAGGAGAGATCATGGATGCACAAACCCAGCTGCGGGCTGCCGCAGATCGCGCCTACTCGATGCCTTTGGAGCAGATCGACCCCAGCGATCCGACACTCCAGCAGGACGACACGCACGCGCCTTACTTCGCGCGGCTGCGCGAAGAAGACCCCATCCACCACACGGCCGATAGCCTGTTCGGACCGTTCTGGTCGGTGACGCGCTACGACGACATCATGCACGTCGAAATGAATCCGCAGCTGTTCTCTTCGGACAGCCGCCGCGGCGGCATCGCCATCATGGACGGCAACGCGGCCGTATCGCTGCCGATGTTCATCGCCATGGACCCGCCCAAGCACGACGTGCAGCGTAAGGTGGTCAGCCCGATCGTGGCTCCGGAAAACCTGGCGCGGATGTCGGGCCTGATCCGCCAGCGCACCGCCGACACGCTCGACAGTCTGCCGATCAACCAGACGTTCGACTGGGTTCCGTCGGTTTCGATCAACCTGACCACCAAGATGCTGGCGACCCTGTTCGACTTTCCGTTCGAGGAGCGGCAGCTGCTGACGTACTGGTCGGACGTGACCACCGCGCTGCCGGGCACGGGCGTCATCGACAGCGAAGAACATCGCATGGCCGAGCTGCGCAAGTGCGGCGAATACTTCCTGCGTCTGTGGAACGAGCGCGTCAACGCCGAACCCAAGCCCGATCTGATCTCGATGCTGGCGCATTCGGAGAAGACGCGCAACATGCCGCCAGACGAGTATCTGGGCAATGTGCTGCTCCTGATCGTAGGTGGCAATGACACGACCCGGAACACGATGAGCGGCAGCGTGCTCGCGCTCAACCGCTTTCCGGACGAGTACCGCAAACTGTGCGCCAACCCGCAGCTGCTGGAGAGTACAGCAGTCCCCGAGTTCGTCCGCTGGCAGACACCTCTGGCCCATATGCGCCGCACCGCGACACAGGACACCGAACTGCACGGCAAGCGCATCCGCGCCGGCGAGAAGGTCGTGATGTGGTATGTCTCCAGCAACCGTGAACCGGGCAAGTTCAACGATCCCGGCAGCCTGCAACTCGACCGCGAGAATGCACGCCAGCATCAGTCCTTCGGCTTCGGCATCCATCGCTGCGTCGGAAACCGTCTGGCGGAACTGCAGGTGCGCATCCTCTGGGAAGAGATCCTCAAGCGCTGGCCCGAGCCGGGGCAGATCGAGGTGATCGGCGAACCGCAGCGTCTGTGCAACCCGTTCGTTCGCGGCTACAGCTCGCTGCCGGTGCGCATCAACGCCTGACCTGACCGGCGCCGGCCGCCGCCGGCCGGCGCCGCGGCCACGAACAACCGCCTTTCCGGCACCACAGCGAAGCCTGCAGGGCCTCAAAGGCATGATCGCCCCAAGGGCGCCGACTGCCGTTTTCTTTCACGGAGCCACAATGAAAATCACATACATCGACTACAACGGGACGCAACGGGACGTCGAAGTCGAGGCGGGCACCAACCTGCGCGACGCCGCACTGAACAACGCGATACCGGGCATCGACGGCGACTGCGGCGGTGAATGCGCATGTGCCACCTGCCACGTTCGCGTGGACCCCGCCTGGCTGCCCAGACTGCCGACGATGGGTGATCAGGAAAAAATGATGCTCGAGATGATGGACGACCGCGACGAACGGTCCCGCCTGGGTTGCCAGATCCACCTGAGCCCGGAGCTCGATGGCCTGGTCGTCCATACACCAATGGGGCAGCACTGAAGCGCGCCCGGGACGGGGCTCTGTGCGCTTGAAACTGGCTGCTGAAAAAGCCCATCCCTGGACTGTTCGGCCCCAGCCCCACACTCGGTCAGGATAACGAAACGCTGGCCGCTCGCTGAGCATGCCCGCGCACCAGCGCAGCGCTTCCTGCTGCTGCACACCCTATCCTTGGATAGGTTCCGAAACGCCCCGCAGCGGCAATAATGTGAGCTGGGCACCGCGGCGATATGTCGGGACGCGGTCGCAACGCAGGTCCGCGTCGAACACGCACCTGCCCCCGAGGCCCCGACCTTCAGTCACAGAAGCAGGAGAAGATCATGGATACACAAACCCAGCTGCGGGCTGCCGCAGATCGCGCCTACTCGATGCCTTTGGAGCAGATCGACCCCAGCGACCCGACACTCCAGCAGGACGACACGCACGCGCCTTACTTCGCGCGGCTGCGCGAAGAAGACCCCATCCACCACACGGCCGATAGCCTGTTCGGACCGTTCTGGTCGGTGACGCGCTACGACGACATCATGCACGTCGAAATGAATCCGCAGCTGTTCTCTTCGGACAGCCGCCGCGGCGGCATCATCATCATGGACAGCAACGCGGCCGCATCGCTGCCGATGTTCATCGCCATGGACCCGCCCAAGCACGACGAGCAGCGTAAGGTGGTCAGCCCGGTCGTGGCTCCGGAAAACCTGGCACGGATGTCGGGCCTGATCCGCCAGCGCACCGCCGACACGCTCGACAGTCTGCCGATCAACCAGACGTTCGACTGGGTTCCGTCGGTTTCGATCAACCTGACCACCAAGATGCTGGCGACCCTGTTCGACTTTCCGTTCGAGGAGCGGCAGCTGCTGACGTACTGGTCGGACGTGACCACCGCGCTGCCGGGCACGGGCGTCATCGACAGCGAAGAACATCGCATGGCCGAGCTGGGCAAGTGCAGCGAATACTTCCTGCGTCTGTGGAACGAGCGCGTCAACGCCGAACCCAAGCCCGATCTGATCTCGATGCTGGCGCATTCGGAGAAGACGCGCAACATGCCGCCAGACGAGTATCTGGGCAATGTGCTGCTCCTGATCGTAGGTGGCAATGACACGACCCGGAACACGATGAGCGGCAGCGTGCTCGCGCTCAACCGCTTTCCGGACGAGTACCGCAAACTGTGCGCCAACCCGCAGCTGCTGGAGAGTACAGCAGTCCCCGAGTTCGTCCGCTGGCAGACACCTCTGGCCCATATGCGCCGCACCGCGACACAGGACACCGAACTGCACGGCAAGCGCATCCGCGCCGGCGAGAAGGTCGTGATGTGGTATGTCTCCAGCAACCGTGAACCGGGCAAGTTCAACGATCCCGGCAGCCTGCAACTCGACCGCGAGAATGCACGCCAGCATCAGTCCTTCGGCTTCGGCATCCATCGCTGCGTCGGAAACCGTCTGGCGGAACTGCAGGTGCGCATCCTCTGGGAAGAGATCCTCAAGCGCTGGCCCGAGCCGGGGCAGATCGAGGTGATCGGCGAACCGCAGCGTCTGTGCAACCCGTTCGTTCGCGGCTACAGCTCGCTGCCGGTGCGCATCAACGCCTGACCTGACCGGCGCCGGCCGCCGCCGGCCGGCGCCGCGGCCACGAACAACCGCCTTTCCGGCACCACAGCGAAGCCTGCAGGGCCTCAAAGGCATGATCGCCCCAAGGGCGCCGACTGCCGTTTTCTTTCACGGAGCCACAATGAAAATCACATACATCGACTACAACGGGACGCAACGGGACGTCGAAGTCGAGGCGGGCACCAACCTGCGCGACGCCGCACTGAACAACGCGATACCGGGCATCGACGGCGACTGCGGCGGTGAATGCGCATGTGCCACCTGCCACGTTCGCGTGGACCCCGCCTGGCTGCCCAGACTGCCGACGATGGGTGATCAGGAAAAAATGATGCTCGAGATGATGGACGACCGCGACGAACGGTCCCGCCTGGGTTGCCAGATCCACCTGAGCCCGGAGCTCGATGGCCTGGTCGTCCATACACCAATGGGGCAGCACTGAAGCGCGCCCGGGACGGGGCTCTGTGCGCTTGAAACTGGCTGCTGAAAAAAGCCCATCCCTGGACTGTTCCAGGTCGCTCAGAAAAGACTTGACTTTTCTATGCGCCTGGCGATCAAGCGTTTAAGGCATTTGATCGCCGTTGACACATCCGTGTGCCATCCGCAGCCTGCTAAAGCAGCTTCAACACGCGCGCGCATGCCACAGCTTCCGTGCGGTTGCGCGCGCCGAGCTTGGCGTAGATGTTGTGCAGATGCCATTTCACGGTGCCGACCGACACCAGCAGCGCCCGAGAGATGGCCTTGTTGGTCTGGCCCGAAGCCACCAGACCGAGAATGCGCAACTCCTGTGCACTCAGTTCACCGCACCGGCGTTCACCATCGACCGCCGTCGGTGCCGTCGTGCCCCCACCGAAGCCGGCGACAAGTTCCGTCAGGAAGGCATGCTCAGGGTTGGTCGGCGCCGCCGCGGCGGCGCCGACTTCCAGGTTCTCCAGCATCGAGCAGGCCAGGCGTTTGACCCGCGCCCCTTCGTCGAGAAACACCCTCAAATAGCGCTCCTTGGCAGCAAGGCCCAGCGCCTCGTGCAGCGCGCGGCGCGCCTCACGTTCCTCGCCCAGGGCAGACAAGGCCAGCGCCCGGAGTATCAGGGCGTCCAGGAAACGGAAGGCCAGCCGGCGGCTACGCGCACGCCGAATCGCCCGGTTTGCGGCGTTCAGTGTCTCTTCGGGCCGATTGTCCACGAGCGCTAGTCGTGCCTCGAGGTTGGCCCAGGCCACGACGCGTGCGATGGTCCTGGCCTCGGCGCCGTCAGCGGCGCCGTCCAGACACCGAAGCTGCTGCGCGAGGTGCTGCGCGCGCCCGCTATCTCCCTCGCGCAGCGCGAGCCGGAACTGCTCGATCCGCAGCTCGGTCGACAGTCGCGGAAAGCCTGAGGCGTCGGCAAACTCCATCCCTTCGTCGAGCAGGGCGTAGGCGTCGGCCCCGCGGTCCTCCAGCCACAGGATGCGGGCCATCGTCTGGTAGCCCGCGATCAGGGGGTCGACCGAACTCTGCTCCCGCAGATGGACCAGCGCCGAGTCCAACAGGCCTTTCGCCTCGTCGATGCGGTTGCGCTGGTAGCACATCGCCGCCATCTGTGCCCGCAGCATGAACAATGCATGGGAGCGTACCCCCAAATGGCGCTCGACGTGGACCATCCCCCTGCGGCAGACCGCCATCGCCTGTTCCAGCTGGCCCTGCTTGGCGTACAGCGTGGCCAGCACCATGACGGTCCAGGCGATGCTGTAATGCCCGTCGGCTTTCAGAAACGCGCGCCAGGCGGCCTGCAGCTCGGTGATGCCGCGCTCGTAGTCGGCGACGGACTTGCACGCGAACCCGAGCGCGGTGTGCGCGACGCCCTTTTCGAAAGCATCGGCGCACGGATAGCTCCGCAACCAACGCTCGCTGCGTTCGAGAATGTCCTCGACGCGATCCGCCAGTGCGGCGTTTGCCAGATTCTGCAGTTCGAGCTCGCGCCGAATCCGTGGCGTGAAAGCTTCTGGATGCCGATCACAGTACTGCTCCAGCCTAGCGAGTTCGCGCTTCGAATCGTCGAAACGGTGTACGAAGCTCAGTGACCACGCTTTTTGGAGACCGATCTGAGGCCAGCGTTCGGCATGCGCCTCCGGCAGGCGGCGCAGCCAGCGCAGCAGCGTGGCGTGCCTGCCGCTCAGGCGCACCAGTTCCTCTGCACAGCTGGCGATCCAGGCCGCGGCCGACGACCAGTCACCCGCGTCAAGGGCCAGCGGAATCGCCGTTTCGGTGTCGCCCTGTCCAGCGAACCACTGTGCCGCCCGGGCCCGCAGGGCCGCCGGTGCGGCGGGGCTCTCATGGGCCAGACGCCGCAGCAGAAAATCGGCGAACAGTGGATGGTAGCGCCACCAGCGCCGCTCCTGATCCAAGGGAACAATGAACAGGTTGCGTGCTTCGCAGACCTCCAGCATCGCCTGGCTGTGCATGCTGCCGGTCACGGCCCCGCACAGCTCAGCACACAGACGTGGCAGCACGGAGGTTTCCAGCAGAAAGGCCCGACTGTCCGCGTCCAGCGCGGACAGCACGGCCTCGCCGAAATAATCCTGGACATGCCGGTGGCTGCCGGTGAAATCGCGCAGCACGTCGTCGGGCTCCGGACAGTCGCGAAGGGATACCGCCACAAGCTGCAGTCCGGCAGGCCAGCCTTGGAGCCGCTCCAGAAGGGCTTCGATGGCCTCTGGCGAGAGCGACAGACCGGCCTGTCGCTCAATCAGCGTCCGCCCCTCCGAAGCGGAAAGGCGGAGCACGTCCGTAGTGAATTCCAGCAGGCGTCCGCGCAGTCGCAGCTCGCTCAGAGCCAGCGCAGGCAGGCCACGACTGCCGACCACGAAGCTCACGTTGTCCGTCGCACGTGCCAGCAGCCGCAGGATCAGCTCCTGCGCCGACGGTTCCGAGATCAAGTGGAGGTCGTCGAGAAACACTGTGACGTGTTCTTCGGTGGACGCCAGCGCGCTGACCAGTATGTCGACGAGCGACCGACTGGACGTAGCGCCGCCAAAAGCGCCGGCCGGCTGCAGGGACCAAGCCGGGGACCGGCCCGTCGCAGACTCCACGGCGGCCAGAAGATGCGCGCCAAGCCTTACCGGATCGTTGTCGGCATCGTCCAGATCCAACCATGCCAGGCGTTCGCCCGCTGCTTCGAGCAGGCGGTACCAGCGGATCATGGCGGTGGTCTTGCCATAGCCGGCCGGCCCCGCGAACAGAGCGAGCCGCCACAACCCTGCACACCAGTTCTGAGGCGGATCCAGCCGGGACCGGACGATGACCGCGGCGGCGGTCTGAGGCGGGTGGAGCTTGGCGGAAAGCATGCCGTGGATCAGCAGCCCTGGAGCTCAGGGGCGGGCAAGTGCCGGTCGGGCGGCTCGCCGGCTAATGCCCCCCGAGCATCAAGAAGACCTGAAGCTCGCCGACCGCTGCGCCCAGGATGGCGCCGGCGATCACGACCAACATCTCGTTCTCCTTGAAGGCGGGGCGCAATACCGATTCGAATTCCTCTGGGGACAATTTGTTCATCCGCGACAGGATCGTCGAATTGATGTCCAGTGCATCCAGCGCATACTGCTCGACCGTCTTCGACGCCTCCGGGATCAGATCGACGATACGCTGGGCCACCAGTTTGCGCAACTCTTCGTAGCGTTCATGGCCCAACGCCATGACCACCACGGGCTGGGTCCAGCCGAGCCGTTCGTCGATCGCATCACGCACCCGCCGGTGCACGAGCTCGACGATGCGATCCAGCGCCGGCCCGCGCAGCAGCTCTTCGATCATGTGGGCCGGCGTCAACAGTTCGTTGGCCATCAGGCTTGCGTACTCACGGGCCACCTCGTCCTGGCGCGCAAGGAACTTGCCCTGGACAGTGAATCCCATGATCTTCTTGGGATACAGCGGCCTGAACAGCAACTGCAGGGCCACCCAGTCGCTCACGAAACCGATCAGGCCACCGAACAGGGGCATCAGCAGCGGCTCGTGCCAGGTAATCCAGCAGCCCAGTTGCACCAGACCGATGCCCAGGCCGAACCAGAAGCCGATGTTGCGGAAAAAGCGCAGTTCCGGCCCGCCGACACGCCAGAAAATCTCGTTGAGCTTGGCCTTGTCGCGGATCAGGTTCTCCGTCACCACGCGGCGAATGTCGAAGTACTCGGTAACGTTGCCGGACGCCGAATTCCAGGACTCGACCACGATGCCCGGAATCTCGCTCTGGTAGCGCTCGATCAGCCGGCGTCGCCAGGACAGCGGCATCCGCGTCCAGAACCCAGGGAAGTAGCTCTCACCGATCTCGCGTATCAGCGACTCGGACGCCCGCATCAGCGGCTTCTGCAACTCCAGCATCATCCGGTCCGGATCCAGGCGCTCGAACAGCTCGTTGGAGTCGAGCAGGCGGGAGGCCATGAGATCCGCCGACAGCGCAGCGATCTTCTCCGCCTTGCGCGGCAGGATGCCCTGCCAGCCGAGCCACGGCCGGATGCCGACGAACTCCAGCGGCCGAAAAATCATCTGCACGGCCAGGGACTTGGTCACATAGCCGACCATCCCGGCGACCAAAGGGATCGCGAGATAAACCCACAAGTTCTCCTGCAACTCGGCAACCAGCCCCGAAAGGTTCATTGACTCTCCAAAATCATGCGGATTCCGAGGCGCTTGGGCGCAAATGCCGCACCTATCGAACCGAGTAGCATACCCAGCTTGGTCAGGTCATGGTGTACCGCAAAGGGCGATCCGCGCATCGATCAGACCGTCAATTTGCGTCGGGGAGTACTCCAGTGCCGCCAGCACCTCGCGCGTGTGTTGTCCGAGGCTGGGCGCGGCCGCCTGTGCCTTGCCCGGCGTGCGCGAGAGCTTGACGGGAACGCCCAGACCGCGCTGCCCGCCTTCGAGCGCGACGACCATCTCGCGATGCCGCGTATGCGGGTGTTCGAGCACCTGCGGCAGTTGATTCACTGACCCTGCGGGTACGCCGGCCTTGAGCAGCGATTCACAAAGCGCCGCGGCATCATGCTGCGCCAGCAGTCCTTCGATTGAGGCCCGCAGCGTCTCCCGGTTGCGGTTGCGTTGCGCGTTGCCGACGTAGCGTGGGTCGGTCGCAAGCTCCGGCACGCCGACGAATTCACAGAACTTGCGAAACTGCCCGTCGTTGCCGATGCCCAGAAAAATATCGCCGCTCCGGGTGCTGAATTTGTCGTAGGGAACAACATTGGGATGTCCGCTGCCGACCAAGGCCGGCACCTGACCGTTGACGAACCAGTTTGCCGCGTGCGGATGCAGCAGGCCGACGGCGGTATCGAACAGGGTCGTGTCAACGAACTGGCCAACACCCGAACGCTGCCGTTCCGCCAGCGCCAGCAGGATACCGATCACGGCGTTGAGCCCGGTCGCCATATCGACGATGGGGATGCCGATGCGAGTCGGCCCGCTGGCCGGGTCGCCGTTGATGCTCATCAGGCCACCGATCGCCTGGGCAACGGCGTCGTATCCCGGTGCACCACCCAGCGGTCCATCCGCGCCAAAGCCTGACACGCGGCAGTAGATCAGGCGGGGAAAGCGGTCTCGCAGCATTGCCTCGTAACCCAGCCCCCATTTCTCCATCGTACCGGTCTTGAAGTTCTCCACCAGTACGTCGGCCTCGGCGAGCAGGCGCAGCACCACCTCGCGGCCTTGCGGCTTCGACAGGTCCAGCGCGATGTCGCGCTTGTTGCGGTTGACGCCGATGAAATACGAGGCGGTGCCGTCGACGAACGGCGGCCCCCAGGTCCGGGTTTCGTCGCCGCCGGGAGGCTCGACCTTGATCACGTCGGCGCCGTGATCAGACAGGATCTGGGTGCAATACGGACCGCCCAGCACCCGCGACAGGTCAAGTACCTTCAGGCCGCTCAGGGAGCCTCCACGGACCGGGAAGGGGGGCCAGCCCATCAGTAGGAGCGCGGAAGGCCCAAGACCTTCTCTCCGATGTAGTTAAGTACCATCTCGCGATTGAGTGGCGCGGTGCGCAGCAGGCGCACCATCGGGTAGAGATCGAACATGCCGTATTCCTTGGTGAAGCCGTTGCCGCCGAAGCACTGAATCGACGCGTCAACGGCGTGGATGCCCGCTTCGGCCGCAGCGTACTTGGCCATGTTGGCGTATTCGCCTGCCGGCAGGCGTCGGTCAAAGCTCCAGGCAGCCTTGTGTGTCATCAGGCCCGCCATTTCGACTTCGGCGTGGGCAATCGCCAGCGGATGCTGCAAACCCTGGTAGGCGCCGATCGGCACCTTGTTGAACACCTTGCGTTCATTGGCGTATTCGACCGCCTTGCGCAACGCATACCGCCCGATGCCGACACACAGCGCGCTCAAGATAATCCGCTCGGGGTTGAGTGTGTCGAACAGGATCGTGAAACCTTTGTCTACCGTGCCCAGCACGTCGGCCTCGTCGAACTCGACGTCGTCGAAGAACAGCATCCACTGCGACTCCGGCATCGGGATGCTGACCGGGATCACGGTCTTGCCGACGCCCTGCTTCTTCATGTCGAGGATGAACAGCGTAAAGCCGTCGGTCTTGCGCTCGACCTCGTCGTGCGCCCGCGTACGGGCCACCACCAGCGCGTAGTCGGAGGTGTCGGCGTCGGTGATGAAGGTCTTCTGCCCATTGAGCCGGAAACCCTTGCCGTCGCGCCGCGCCAACGTGGTGATCTCCATGGTGTTGGAGCCGGCATTGGGCTCGGTGATGGCGAAGCAGAACTTGATCTCGCCGCGGCAGGCCGCCGGCAGGTACTTCTGCTTCTGTTCCTCGCTGCCGTGCATCGCGATCAGGGCCAGGGACATCGTCGAGCTGACGACCAGGCTCAGCAGCGGGATGCCGTTGTTGGACAGCCCCTCCATGAACAGGGCCATCTCCAGCATACCCTGGCCGCCGCCGCCGTAGGCCTCCGGCACCATCAGACCGAGAAAGCCGTCTGCGGCGATCCGCTCGAACAGTTCCTTGGGCGATTCGTGCTTTTCCGCATAGCTCATCCAGTAGCGGCGGTCGAATTCCTGTGCCACACGGTCGCCGTATTCCAGAATCATGCGCTGCTCGCTGCTCAACTCGAAATCCATGGTGCTGTTACCTCGATTCTCGATTCAAGGAAGCCCGGGGTCCGCGGCGTTGTCTTGGGTGCCCGGGCAGTGGGGGAGAGATCCGGCGGGTCACCCGCGCTGGTTGAAGCGGCGCCCGACCAAAGCAGAGGTGATATTGGTTTTCTGGATGTCGATGGCGCCCCCGGCGATGCCCCAGCCCCAGCCGTCGCGCAGGCGCTGTTCCATCGGGTACTGCCGGGAATAGCCATAGGCGCCCATGACCTGCAGGCCGTGGCCGCAGACCTCGCGCACCATCTGGTTGGCGAAGCACTTGGCGAGGCTGGACTCCAGCATCGACGGCAGGCCATGCTCGGCATTCTGCGCCGCTCGGTAGATCAGCAGGCGCGCCGCCTCGACGTTCATCGCCATCTCGGCGAGCTTGAGCTGCACCGCCTGGAAATCCACCAGTGGCTTGCCGAACTGCCGGCGCTCCTGCACGTAGGCCAGTGCGTCCTCGAGCGCGCCGGCGGCCAGACCCAGGCACATGGTCGAGTTACCGCAGCGCTCAAGATCGAAGGCCTCCATCAGCTTCTTGAAGCCCCCGGCCGGCACGATGATGTGGTCCGTCGGCACGCGCACATCGTCCAGAATGATGTCGGCGCTGGGGATGCCGCGAAAACCCATCAGGGTCTCGCGCGCACCGAAGCTCACGCCGGTCTGCGTTTTCTCGACATAGACCGCGCCGATGCCGGCCGCTCCGGGTGCCTCGGACATGCGCGCGTAGACCACGTAGCCGCCGGAATGGCCGCCGCCGGAGGACCAGCGCTTCAGGCCGTTGACCACCACGCCCTCGCCGTCCGCGCGGGCCGTGGTCCGCAGGTCGGTGAGGGCCGAGCCCGCGTCCGGCTCGCTCATCGCCACCGCCACTACCAGTTCGCCGCGGCAGACGCGCGGAATCACGTGCTGGCGCAGGCTCTCCGGCGCGAAGTGCTCGATCGCCCGCACCGGTCCGACGCTGCTCTCGAACACCGGGAACGCCACTGCCGACGAGACCTTGGCGAACTCCTCGATGACGATCAGCGCTTCGAGATTGCCCAACCCCAGCCCGCCGTACTGCGTGGCGACGTTGATGCCCAGGAAGCCCATTTCCGCGTAGCGCTTGAGCCAGGCGTCGGGCACCGGCTCGTGCTCCGCCTCCAGTTCGCGCGCCAGCTCCCTGAGTTCGCCGCGCGCGAACTTGCGCGCGGCGTCCTGCAGCGCGCGCTGCTCGTCGGTCAGTCGGAAGTCCATGGAGCCTACTGCGCCGAGGGAAACTTCGGCACACGCTTTTCACGCACGGCCTTGACGCCTTCAGGTGCGTCGTCGCCGAGGAAGCACAGCATCTCCATGGCCAGCGAGCTCTCGAAGATCGGCCGCGCCATGTTCATCCAGCCGTTGAGCGAGCGCTTGGTCAGGCGGATGGCCGGCTGACTGCCGGCGGCCAGCTTGTCGGCGACGGACAGCGCCTTTTCCATCAACTGTGCCCGCGGCACGCACTGGCTGACCAACCCGATGCGCTCGGCTTCCTTGCCGTCGATGAACTCCGCAGTGAGCAGGTAGTACTTGGCCTTGGCCATGCCGCAGAGCAGCGGCCAGACGATGGCGGCATGGTCGCCCGCGCCGACGCCGAGCTTGACGTGCCCGTCGGTGATCTTGGCTTCTTCGGCCATGATGCTGATGTCGGCGAGCATCGCCACCGCCAGACCCGCACCGACCGCCACGCCGTTGATGGCGGAGATGACGACCTTTTCGCAATTCATGATGCTGTAAACCACGTCCGCGGCCTCCTGCATCACCACCGCGATTTCCTTGGGGTTGCCCACCATGTTGCTGATCCACTCCAGATCGCCGCCGGCAGAAAATGCGCGATCACCGGCTCCGGTGATGACCGCAACCCTGGTCTTGGGATCGTCGTTGACGACCTGCCAGATCTTGGTCAGCTCCCAGTGCAGTCGGGCATTGGTGGCATTCATCACCTCCGGCCGAGCGATGGTAATGACCAGCACGCCGTTGGCGCGGTGCTCGAACTTCAAGAACTCGAAATCGCTGTAGTTCACGCTGTTCCTCCAGAGAAATTGTGGGGGTCAAACGATGCGGTAGACCATCGTACCCGTGGCTACCAGACGGGCCGCCGCGGTGTCTTCGAAGACTTCCACGTCGCAAAAAATCAGTTCCTTACCTCGCCGCCGCACGTTGCCGATCGCTCGGATGGGCTCGCCCAGGGCAGCGCCGATGTAGTTGACGGTCAAGGTCACGGTGGAGGCCTTCATACCACGCGCGGGATCATGCCCGCACCAAGCCGACAGCGCGCCGGTAAGGTCGATCAGACTCGAAATGACGCCGCCGTGCAGCGCGTTGCCGCCCCCGCACAGCTCGGCGCGGTGGGGCAGCCGCACGACGGCACGGTCTCCCGCAGCCTCGAGCACCTCGATGCCGAGCAGCTTCTGGAAACCGATCTGCGGAAACATCTTGATCAGGGCAGCAAGCTGTGCTCCGGGGTCGGTTTGGGACATGCTAGGCACTCCTCTTCTTGACGAATGAATGACGGCCATTGCGCTCGGGCGCGCTCAGGCCGCGTGCAGCACGGCACGCCCGTTGCCGAGCACCACGGTGTTGTCGCGTGCCGCCACACGCGTGCGGAACGACCAAACGGCACCGTCCTGCCAGATGTCGGTGGTCAGCACATCGCCGGGATATACCGGCGCGGTGAAGCGCGCGTGGATCGCCGCCAGGCGCTCGGGCACGTAGCCGGCGGCCTTGAGCAGCGCGTGCCCGGCCACGCCCAGCGTGCACAGCCCGTGAAGTATCGGCCGCTCGAACTTTGCCGCCTGCGCTACCTTCGGCTCGGCGTGCAGCGGGTTGTAGTCGCCGGACAGGCGATACAGCAGCGCCTGCTGCGGCAGCGTCGGCAGCTCGATCGAGCGGTCGGGGGCGCGATCCGGCAGCGCATGCACCGGCGGCACCGGGCCCGTCGGACCGCCGAAACCGCCGTTGCCGCGGCAGAACGTGGTGCTGGGCAGGGAGGCGAGCAGCTCGCCGGTGGCGGCGTCGGTGAGCCTGCGCTCGGTATACACCAGCATGCCCTTGCCGGCACCCTTGTCGATGATCGAGGTGATGCGTGTGCGCCCGATCACCTCGCCTTCGGGCGGCGGCAGCTTGTGGATGACGATGCCCTGCTCGCCGTGGACCAGACGCACCCAGTCGATACCGGTGCCGGGCTCCTTCATCCAGAAGCCGGGATAACCGAGTACCACCGGGTAGGTCGGCAGCACCTGCAGCCCGTCCTCGTAGACGAAGCCGAGCTGACCGGCGTCCAGCGGATCCGCGCCCAGGCCCACGCCCAGGGCGTAGAGCATCGTGTCGCGCACCGTGTAGCGCTGGCGGACCTCCGGGATCGGCCAGTTCAGCAGCCGCTGGTAGTCGAATTCCATGGCCGGCTGCTCAGACCGGATCCCAGGAGAACACTTCGCCGGAGGTTTCGAGCGGGTAGAAATTGGACTTGAGCGCCGGCAGCGCGTGCTCGGCGATGGTCTGCGGCGTCCAGCCCTCGCCGCGGTGGATGCCGCGCAGCGGCCGTGGCTGGCTCATCAGGAAGATCTCGTTGGCGCGCACCGCGAAGATCTGCCCGCTGACCTCGTGCGCGGCGTCGCTGGCCAGGAACACCGCCATCGGCGCGATCTTTCCGGCCTCCATTTTCTTGAGCTTCTCCACGCGCGCCTGCTGCTGCGGGGTCTCGGTGGGAATCGAGCCGATCATGCGGCTCCAGGCGAACGGCGAGATGCAGTTGGAGCGCACGTTGTAGCGCTTCATGTCCATCGCGATCTGTTTGGACAGCGAGGCGATGCCGAGCTTGGCCGCACCGTAGTTGGCCTGGCCGTAGTTGCCGATCAGACCCGAGGTCGAGGTCATGTGCACGTAGGCGCCCGAGCTCTGCGTCTTGAAATGCGGCGCAGCGGCGCGCGATACGTAGAAGCTGCCGTTGAGGTGCACGTCAATCACGGCGCGCCACTCGTCGACGCTCATGTTGAAGAAGAAGCGGTCACGCAGGATGCCGGCGTTGTTGACCACGGCATCGATGCGCCCGAAGCTGTCCATCGCGCACTGCACGATGCGACCCGCCGCCACCCAGTCCGACACGCTGTCGTAGCTGGCGACCGCGCGGCCGCCGCGGCTCTCGATCTCGCGCACCACTTCTGCAGCGGGCGTTTCACCGGATTCGCCGCCGTCCACCGACACGCCGAGGTCGTTGACGACCACGGCCGCGCCCTCGGCCGCCATCAGCAGGGCCATGTCGCGGCCGATGCCGCGGCCGGCGCCGGTGACAATCGCCACCTTGCCTTCCATCATTTTCTCAGTGCTCATCAAAATGCTCTCCTTGGAGGCTCACAGGGTGGCGGCGGTGCCCAGCACCGCCGTGATCTGGCTCGACAGCACGCCGCCGTTGCCGTGGGCCACGGCCAGCTCGGCGCCACGAATCTGGCGCTCGCCGCACTCACCGCGCAGCTGGCGTACCGCTTCGACGACGGTGAAGATGCCGTACATGCCCGGGTGGCAGCAGGACAGGCCGCCGCCGTTGGTGTTGACCGGCAGGCGCCCGCCCGGCGCGATAGCGCCGCCGCGGACGAAAGCTCCGCCCTCGCCCTTGGCGCAGAAGCCGAGGTCTTCGAGAAACAGAATGGTATTGATGGTGAACGCGTCGTAGAGCTCGACCACGTCGACGTCCGCCGGCTTGACGCCGGCCATGGCGAACGCGCGCGGGCCGGACTCGGCGGCGGCGGTGGTGCTCAGATCGGGCAGGCAGGCGATCTGGCGGTGCCAGGTCGCTGCGGCGCAGCCCAGCACGTGGACCGGCGCCTTCGGAAAGTCGCGTGCGCGCTCGGCCCGCACCAGGATCACGGCACCGCCGCCGTCGGTGACCAGACAGCAGTCGAGCACCGACAGCGGGTCGGACACCATGCGCGCCGCCAGCACTTCGTCGATCGTCAGCGCCTCGCGCCGCAGCGCCTCGGGGTTGAGCTGCGCCCAGCGCCGCGCCGCGACCGCGACTTCCGCCAGGTCCTCGCGCCGGGTGCCGTATTCGTGCATGTGTCGCGCCGCGGCCAGCGCGTAGCTGGAGACCGGATAGCGCGGCTGGTACGGCGCCTCGTACGGCTGCTCCTCGCTCATCGACTTGAGCTTGCCCAGGCCGCTGCCCTGGTTGCTGCCGTAGCAGATCAGCGCCACGTCGCACAGCCCGGCGTCCAGCGCCAGCGCCGCGTTGAGCAGATGGCCGACGAAGGACGAGCCGCCGACCATCGTGGAGTCGACGAACTTCGGTCGCAGGCCCAGGTACTCCGGAACCGAGAGCCCGGCGAGAAAGTGGTAGGACGAACCGGTGAACACGCCGTCCACGTCGCCCAGACGCAGTCCTGCGTCGGCCAGCGCACGGTGCACGGCCTCGCCCAGAATCTCGAGCGCAGTGCGACCCGGCGTCATTGGCACGCCGCCCAGCCCCACGCCGACGATGGCCGCCGAACCGCGCAGCTTATGCGTCATGGCTACCTCCAGCTGCTGCCTCGGGGCGGAAAACGAGCACCGCGTGGCCGTCGCTTCGGAGAATCCCGGCGCACACGCGCATGCCGATGCGCACCGCGTCCGGCGCGATGCCCTCGACGCGGCTCATCAGCTGCGGGCCTTCGTCGAGCGCGATGATCGAGACGTTGTAATCGCCGCCCTGCTTGGCCCGGCGCCGCACCGTGGTAGTCGAATAGACCGTGGCGCCGCCGCTGGGCGCGACCCAGGACAGCGCAGCGGCGCCGCAATGCGGGCACAGCACGCGCGGCATGAATACGTGCCGGCCGCAGGCGTCGCAGCGCTGGATCTCGAAGCGGCCCTGCGCCAGGCGCTCGGCGAACAGGGCATCAGGGCCGGGTCCGGTGAAAAGGACGTCGTTCATGGGGCGGGTTCGTTCAGGACTTCAGGCCGAGCAGCTGCGTGGCCAGGATATTGCGCTGGATTTCATTGGCACCGCCGTAGATCGTCGCCGGCCGCGAGTTGTAGTAGCTGGTCAGCCAGTCGAAGCTCTCGCCGTCGAGTTCGACGTCGCCGACCAGTCCGGCGGCGCTGCCGGCGGCTTCCAGCATCAGCTGGGCGATGCGCTGATAGTTCTCGGTGCCGATGATCTTGAGCATCGACACGTCCGGTCCCAGGGTTTCACCGCGGCGCACCTGGTCGGCGAAGCGCTCATAGAGCGCCATGTGATCGAGTAGATCGAGCTTGAGGCGGGCGTAGGCGTCCATGAACGCGGCGTCCGCCGTCAGACCGCGGTGCACGATCAGCTCTTCCAGCCGCGCGATCGCGTACTGGCTCTGCTTGGGGCTGCCCAGGAAGATGCGCTCGAAACCCAGCAGCGCCTTGGCGATGGTCCAGCCGCGATTGAGCTCGCCGACGATGTTCTCGCGCGGCACGCGCACGTCGTGGAAGAAGCATTCGCAGAATTCCTCGTGCCCTGCGAGATTGCGGATCGGCCGGCGCTCGATACCCGGCGTGCTCATGTCCGCCAGCAGGAAGCTGATGCCCTCCTGCTTCTTGGCGCTCTTGTCGGTGCGCACCAGCAGGAAGATGTGGGTGGCATCCTGCGCCAGCGTGGTCCAGGTCTTCTGGCCGTTGACCACGAAATGCTCGCCGTCGAGCACGGCCTCGGTGCGCAGGCTCGCCAGGTCGGAGCCGGCGTTGGGCTCCGAATAGCCCTGACACCAGATGTGCTCGCCGGACAGGATTTTCGGCAGGTAATACGCCTTCTGAGCTTCGCTGCCGTGCTGGATCAGCAAGGGACCGACCATGGTGATACCCATGTCGGGCGCGCGCGCCACGCCGCGGCGCTCGCCCTCCTCGGTAAAGATCATCAGCTTGGCCGGCGACAGCCCCATGCCGCCGTACTCCACGGGCCAGGCCGGTGCCAGCCAGCCCTTCTTCGACAGCATCAGGTACCAGTCTCTGATCTGCGCCCAGCGCAGACGGGTCTTCGGATAGCGCAGATGTTCCGGGTACTGCTCGCGGAAGAATTGGCGCACCAGCAGACGAAAGTCCTCGTCGCTCAGTGCGTTCCAGTCTGTGGTGGCATTCATGTCTGTCGTGGCATTCATGATTCGGTGACGGATTGCAGAGGATTCAACGCCAGCCAGCGTTGACGGTGCAGGCGCGCGCCGCCCAGCCACGGCGCCAGTGCCAGGCTGCGATTCACGTACAGGCCGAGATCGTATTCGTCGGTCACGCCGATGCCGCCGTGCATCTGGATGGCCTCGCGCGCCGTGTGCATCGCGGCGTCGGCCGCGCGCGCCTTGGCGCGGCTGGCCAGGCTGGTGCGCCGTGCGGCGGGCGCCCCCGCGTCGAGCGCAGCGACCGCCTCCCTGACCGCGGCCTCGGTCAGCTCCTCCTGAAGCAGCAGGTCAACCTGCCGGTGCTGCAGCGCCTGGAAGCTGCCGATCGGTTTGCCGAACTGGACCCGCGTGCGCAGATACTCCAGCGTCATCGACCGCATGCGGCGGATCAGTGCGAGCAACTCCACTGCGTTCATCACCAGCGTCTGGTCGAGCACGGCCGCCAGCCGGTCGGCGCCGAGCGGCATGGCCTCGTTCGCGCAAAGCCCATGGGCGCGCACGCGCGCCAGCGCCGTACCGTCGGCCTGCGGCTCCATCGACAGGTCCAGCCCCGCTGCCGACAGCGGCGCTTCGAACAGGACCGGACCGTTCTCGGTGCGCGCCACCAGCAGCCAGGTACTCGCACCGCTGCCCGGGCGCACGAATCGCGCTTCGCCCTCGACGATCCAGCCGTCCGCCGCGCGCCGTGCGCGGAAAGCCGGATACGCCGGGTCGAAACCGCCCTGCGTGTCCTGCCAGGCGCAAGCCGGCATCACGCTGCCATCGGCGATGCCGCTGAGCAGGGCATCACGCTGCGCGCCAGGAGCGGCTGCGTTCAGCAGTCCCGCCCCCAGAACGGCCACGGGCACAAAGGGCTCGGGCGCGAGCTGGGCCGACAATCCCTCCACAATCACGGCCGCCTCGGCGAAACCCAGACCGAAACCGCCCATCGACTCGGGAATCAACAGTCCGGTCCAGCCCTGTCCGGCCATCTCCGCCAGCATCGCCGCTTCAAACTCCGGATTCTCGCGCCGCAGCCGGCGCGCGCGCGCCAGTGGCAGACGCTTCGTCGCGAAGGCCTGGACACTGTCGGCCAGTAGGCGCAACTGGGCATCGCTGTCTGTATCGATCTCGACATTCGCCATCATGCTCGTCACTCGTCAGTCAGTAACTTTTCGGCAAGCCCAGCACCTTCTCGGCGATGTGGCTCAGGATCAGCTGCGGGCTGACCGGTGCGATTTTGAGGATCATCATTTCTCGCAGGTAGCGCTCGACGTGGTACTCGCGGGCATAGCCCATGCCGCCATGGGTGGCGACCGCGCGCGTGCAGGCGCGAAAGCCGGCCTCCGCAGCATGGAACTTGGCGGCGTTGGCGTCCGGCCCGCAGGGTTGACCGCGGTCGTACTTCCAGGCCGCGCGGCGCGCCAGCAGCTCGGCGGCTTCCAGCTCGACCCAGCTTTCCGCCAGCGGGTGCTGGATCGCCTGGTTCTGGCCGATGGGGCGGTCGAACACGACCCGCTCACGGGCGTAGTCCGCGGCGCGCTGCAGGGCTGCCCGTCCCAGGCCCACCGCCTCCGAGGCAATCAGGATGCGCTCCGGATTGAGCCCGTGCAGGATGTACTCGAAGCCGCGCCCCTCCTCGCCGATGCGGTCTTCCTCGGCCACCGGCAGCCCGTCGATGGCCAGCTCGTTGGAGTCGACGCACTTGCGGCCCATCTTGTCGATCTCACGCACATCGACATGGCGGCGATCCAGCGGTGCATAAAAAAGCGTCATGCCGAGCGTCGGCTTGCTGCACTGCTCGATCGGCGTGGTGCGGGTGAGGATCAGGATGCGGTCGGCGACCTGGGCGGTGGATATCCAGATCTTGCGGCCGTACAGCCGATAACCACCCTTGACCCGCTCAGCGCGGGTCTTCAGGTGCGTGGTGTCGAGCCCCGCGTCCGGCTCGGTGACGCCAAAGCAGGCCTTTTGCTCGCCGCGCACCAGCGGCGGCAGGAAGCGCGCCTTCTGCTCCTCGCTGCCGAACATCACCACCGGCTGCAGGCCGAAGATGTTCATGTGGATGGCCGAGGCGCCCGACAGCCCGGCGCCGGACTCGGCAATGGTCTGCATCAGGATCGAGGCTTCGGTGATCCCCAGGCCGGAACCACCGTAAACCTGAGGAATGCACACGCCCAGCCAGCCGGCATCGGCCATCGCCCGATGAAAATCCAGGGGGAAACCACCGTGGCGATCCTTGTCAAGCCAGTAGCGGGCATCGAAACGGGCACAGAGCGCACGCACCGCGTCCTGGATGTTCCGATGCTGGTCGTCTGGCTGAAAGTCCATGCGGTGCTCCAGGGGGTCGGGTGCCTGCCGGCCGCCGATCTTCGATTCGTGTCTAACAAACGTTCGAGAGTCTACCCGACCGGCGGTGACCGCCGCAATGCTTGCGGGCACCCACGGCCCGCAGCGATGAAAATGAAGGAGGCGCGAACTGGCCCGCGTGCGCGGGGCTTGCCTACCGGCCGGTTCTTGTGGTCCGACCGGCCGCGCGCCGCCGAGCCGGCGAGGCACCGGTGGACGAGGAGCGCTCGGCCCCGTCCGGCACTTCCGTCCAGCGGATCAGGGAAATGTGTCCGTTGTCGTCCTCCGCCAGCGCCGTGCAGCTCTCCACCCAGTCCCCGCAGTTGTGGTACTGAATCCCGTGAAGCTCGCGGATCTCGGCATGATGGATATGCCCGCAGATGATGCCGTCGAAACCCCGCTGCCGGCAGGCGCGGGCAACCGCATGCTCGAACTCGGAAACAAAGTTCACGGCGCGCTTGGCTTGGTGCTTCGCATAGGCCGAAAGCGACCAATAGGGCATGCCGTAGCGCGCCCGGGCGAGGTTGATCCATTTGTTCGCCCGCATCAGGAACTGGTAGGCGGAATCGCCCGCAATGGCCAGCCGCCGGTAGTGGCGCGTGATCATGTCGAACTCGTCGCCGTGGAGCACCAGCAGGCGCCGCCCGTCGGCAGTGTGATGAATCCCTTCGGTCGCGATGCTGATGTTGCCGAACCGCATGGCGTGATCAAGGTATCGACGGAGAAACTCGTCGTGGTTGCCAGCAATGTAGTACACCGCCGTGCCCTGTTCCGATTTCGACAGAATCCGGCGCACGACATTGGCGTGCGACTGCGGCCAGTACCAATCGGAACGCAGCCTCCAGCCATCGATGATGTCGCCGACCAGATACAGCCGCTCGCAGTCGTGGTGGACGAGAAACTCGTTCAGCCGGTCGGCCTGGCAGGCCGCGCGACCCAGATGAACGTCCGAAATCCAGATGCTGCGGTAGTACATGGTCACCTTTGCTTCTGTTTGGCATTGTCGCAGCATCAGAGTGAAGCAAGAGGCAAACCAACTGACGGAAGCAGGTGGAGGAACGCCACGGGTAGTCAGACCTGATCGCCCCCCCCGACCAGACCGATGGCGATCACATTATCCGTTATCCGCCACCGCCACCGGCCAATGCGTGCTCACGGGCCTCGTCCTCTGCACGCGTCCACAGCTCGCGGGCAATGGGCGTATGCATTTCTTCCATGATATGCCCTACCAGTCCGACCGCTCGGGCAAACACACCGATGCCGCGGCAGGCGCGCCAGGGGATGCGCAGTTCGGAGCAGCAAGCACCGATCGCGCCGGTGGCGTTGATCGGCAGCACCTTGCCATAGACCTCTGCGGCCTCTGCGGCGACAGACTGCATCAGCGCAATGTACGGGCCATCGAAGCCATTCTCCGCTGCCAGAGCGAACAGCCGTGGCGTCCGCGGGTCGATCGGCTTGTGCAGGGGGTGCCCGATCCCGGGGATGAGAGCCCCTCGCCTATGCCAGTCGGCGACGATGCGCGCGGCCAGCGCCCGCAGATCGCCCGGCGGCCGATGCGGATCCGGAATCGCCTCCTGCAGCAGGCGCGCCGAATCCTCGGTGGTGCCGACGAACACCGAACCCAGACCGCTCAGCCCTGCGGCCACGGCGGCCTGAATCGATTCCGGCGCGCCGGTGAACGTCAGGCGTGCGGACAGGGCGCTGGGCGTGAGCCCGTGCTCGACGAGCGTCACCGCCAGGGCATTGAACAGGACTGATTCCCCGGAGGTCGGCATCCGCCCCATCATCTCGAGAAAAGCCATGTCGCCGAGGTTGATCCGGCCCAGCAGCTCGCCAGGCAGATCGTGACCGCGCACGACGATGCGGTCGGGTGTCGAATAACCCATTTCGGTAACGATGGCCCTGCGCTTGCGACTCATGCTGGTTTTTCTCCGGGACGGGGTGGTAGAACTCAACGCTCGAACTGCGGTTTGCGTTTCTCGCGGAACGCGTTCACGCCTTCCCGGGCATCGGGCGTGAGGAACAGGAAGGGGAAGGCATCCCGGGCGGTGCGCAGATCGTCTCCACCCAGGCCCCGGTTAAAGAAAGACTTGGCCATGCGCACCGCCAGCGCCGGCTTGGCTGCGAGCTTTTCGGCCAGCGCCAACGCCTCGGCCAGCAGGCGCTCGTGCGGCACCGCGCGCAGGGCGATGCCCAGGCGCACCGCTTCCTCGGCGCCGAGCGGCTCGCCGAGCATCGACATTTCCTTGGCCTTGGTCCGCCCCACGATCTCTGCAAGGCGGACGATCGCGAACCCTGGCAGCAGACCCAGCTGGATTTCCGGAACACCGAACCTTGCCCGCTCGGACGCCAGGATGAAATCACAAGCAATCGCCAGTTCGAAGCCTCCACCCAGGGCAAGCCCATTGACCGCTGCGACCAAAGGCTTGCTGCAGCGTTCCGGCAAGGCGAGAAAGTCAATAATCCCGTCGATGAACTGCTTGGCAGCAGCCGGCTCAAACTCCAGAGCCGAGATGTCGGCACCGGCGCAAAAGGCTTTGTCGCCACTGCCTGTGATGACGCCGGCGCGGATCTGCGCATCGGCCTCAATGCGAGCCAGGCACTCGCTCAGACCCTGTCGGATGCCGCCGGAAAGCGCGTTGAGCTTGCCGGGTTCATCCAGGGTGACGAGTGCGACGGAACCGCGCTTTTCAAACTCGACGCTTCCGAATCTCATGGGACATTCTCCACTGGGCGGGCTGGTGCGCCCTGCGCCGCTGGGCCGCCCGGCGCCGCAGCGGCGTCCTGCTGCGCTGGCGGGCCTTCCGGCGGTGCGGCTGCCTCCGCAGGTGCGACGGCACGGCGCAAAAAAGGTATCAGCTGCCCGGCCACGCCCTGCGGGTCGTCCGCATAGGGAAAATGCCCGCTGTCCGGCAGCAGCTGAATCTCCGCATCGGGGAACAGTTCGCGCTGCGTGAATGCGTAGCGAAAGGGCAGGAACAGATCCCGCTTGCCCCAGATCACCATGACGGGACAGCACAGTGCACGAAGCCCGGGCGCGAGCTCGTTGGCGAGCCTGGAAATGTCGGTGGCCCGATACAGCTTGAGCACCGCGCTGCGCGTGCCGTTGTCGTATTCGCGATACATACGTTCGACAAACGCATCAGGAAGGGGGCGGCGCGGACTGGACAGCCGCATCAGGGCGCGAAAAGCCCGGCGGGTGGTCAACTTCTGGAACAATTCCCCAACTGCCGGCAAACGCCAGATGCGTGCGGCGAAGTGCCAGCGATAGCCTGGAATATAGCCGGTGTTGATCAGGCTCAGGCTGCCGACGGATTGCGGGTGTGCCGCCGCCCAGGCCAGCCCCCAGGGGCCGCCGAAATCGTGCAGCACCAGATGGGCGCGGCGAATACCCAGCGTCTCCAGAAACGCCCCGAGATGGGCTGCGTAGCCGCGCACGGTGTAGTCGAAATGCTCAGGCTTCTCGGCCTGCCCGAAGCCCGGCATGTCCGGCGCCACGGCGCGCGCGAAAGCTCCGGCGCGGCCGAGCAGCTCGGCCCAGTCCTGTCCGGAGCCGGGGTTGCCGTGGACGAACACGACGGCTTCCTCGGCGCGGCTGTCGCCGGCCTGCAGATACGGTGTGCGCACGCCCTCGACGACCTCTGTGCTGCTGTACGGGATGGCGGTCAGCATGACCGAGTCTCCTCTGGTGAAGGCGCGATCCGGCTTCCGGCGCCGACCTCGGCAAGCACCGGCGCTGCCGTTCGCCGTCTGCGCGCGATCGTCGCGCTCCTGTACCTAACTACCGTTAGACAGTATCATAGCAACTGACATTCGGATCAACCGGATCTTTTCCCCCTTGCATGATGCGCCGACCCTCGTCCCGTGCCTCGCTGTCCAACAGGCGGCCTGCCGCAATCCTTGCGCGACTCGCCTGCTCCACAGCGATTCGCGTTTGCCGCCTGCCGTAGTCACCCGGCCTTAGGCGTCCCTTCGCGCCCGCTCGCCGCGGCGCGCCGGACTGCTACCACACCATGAATACTTTCGCCACAGGGACCGTCTTGGAGTCCGACTACCGGGCCGGCGTCGTGCTGGCCGGCGTCGGCGCGGTACTGCTGTCGGGCAAGGTCGTGCTGGTCAAGCTGCTCTATCAGTACGGCATCGACGCGATCGACGTGCTCGCGCTGAGGATGCTCACGGCGCTTCCTCTGTTCGGCGCCGTGGTGCTGTGGACCTGGAGGACGCCGCCGCGTCCGACCAGGGCTGATCTGCTGCGCATCGGGGGTCTTGGCTTTCTGGGCTACTACGTCGCCAGCATGCTGGATCTGATCGGCCTGCAATACGTCAGCGCCGGCCTCGAACGGATGATCCTGTTCCTGACGCCGAGCTTCGTGCTGCTAATCGGTATCGTTTTCCAGGGACGGCGTGTCTGCGGCCGGCAATGGCTGTCTCTTGCGATGGCCTACGGCGGCATCGCGCTGGTCGTTCTCCACGATCTGCACCTCTTCGGCGGCAGCCGGACCATTGCGCTGGGCTCGGCGCTGATCGCACTGAGCGCCGTGCTGTATGCCACCTATCTGGTGCTGAGCGAGGACCTGATGCTACGGCTGGGCGCGATGCGGTTTGTCGCGCAGACCATGTGCGTGTCCAGCCTGCTGGGTCTGTTGCAGTACCCGATCCTCCGCCCCGTCGCGTTCCTCGCCGAGCTGCCCGCCGCGGTCTGGTGGCTGGCGCTGGCCAACGGCCTGATCTGCACGGCTCTGCCGGTCTTCCTGACGATGATCGCCGTGCGTCGGATCGGTGCGGGCGCGGCGGCGCAGGCCGGCATGATCGGACCGGCGAGCACGCTCATGCTGGCGGCCGCCGTGCTGGGCGAGGCGATCACGCCGATCCAGGTGCTCGGCACAGCCCTGGTGACAGGCGGCGTGCTGACGCTGGGCTCCATCCGGAGGCTACCGCCGATCGAACCCCGCCCGTAGCGCTCATCTGAACTCGGCCGGGCGGTAGCCGACCCGGCGCACTTCTTGCTGCCTGGCGCATGCCTTGTCGCAGGAGCCCTCACAAAGACTTTCGCCCCTTCCTCTCCACCCACAAACCTCAACCCAAGGAACTACTGCAGTGCATTCTTCCCCTTCCCGCCCCCGAACCACCATATCCCCGAAGTGCTTCCTCGGTGCCCTGGTCCTGAGTTGCTGCTCGGCCCTGGCGGCCTGCGGCTCGGACTCCTCGTCCGCCGAAAGCGAACCGGCATCTTCCGAGACGCCGATGTCGCGCGCCGATCTCGGATGCACCGGCGCCAGTGGGCCACTGGACAGCCTGCAGGCCTCGCTCGCAGACCGCCTGTACACCGGGCTGGCCGCTGTGCCGGGCGGCACGGCGGATCCCGCAGCGCTAACGGCGCTGGTGACTGATGTCCTGGACCTTGTGGACGCGCTGGCCGCGGGCGCCGGCTCGCTGGCCGCCGTGCGCAACGGCGGCGACCCGAGCCTGGCGGCTCCCGTCTACCATCAGCTCTTGTGCGTCACTGCCGGGCTCGGCGAGCTGGTGCTGTCAGCGAGTCTCGCCGCGACCACGCCGCTCACCGAGCTGCCCGTCCTGCACGAACTGCTCGACACTCTGGTCACTGTCCAGAACTCCCTATTGCTGGGCGTGCGCAACCTGCCGAATGTGGCCAACCCTGAACAGCTCGCCACCGACCTCGGTTATGCCACGCAGACGCTGGCCGGCGTCGTGGCTGGACTGGCGACCTCGGCTTCCATACTGCCGGGAGGCGCTGCGAGCGCCGTGCTGATGCCGGTCTCGGTGCTGCTGCTCGATATCACGGCGGCGTTCAATGCCTTGGGCAATGGGGACACGCAGGCATTCGCGCAGTTGTTGCTCGACTCCGTCCCCCATCTCGTCGAGGGCCTCGCGCAAAGTCTGGGTCCGATCGGCATCGTCCTGACCGGCGTGATCGGACTGCTGAGCCCAGTACTCGACGCACTCGCCGGATTGGTCGGCGGGCTGCTGGGCATCTTGCTTTGATCTGTCGATCTGGCTCCGGGGCTCGCCCGGCCCTTCGGAAGCGGCGCAGCGCGCCGCTTTCCGGAGCGGCCGCGGCACAAGTCCACCGCGCGGGGACGCGCAAGGCAGCGGCCGGATGCTTCCCGGGCCATCCTTGCGCGCCGGCTCAAGCCGCCTGGGGCGTCCGCGACAGCTCGAAGTCTTCCAGACGCGGCCGCGCCAGCAAGGCGTTGAACTCGCGCGGCCGGCGCGGCCAGACCTCCGGAAGCCCGTCCTTGCCGATGTACCAGTTCTGGCAACCGGTAACCCATACCGTGCCCGCCATGTTGCGCCGCAGGCCCTCGCAGAAGGCGTCGGTGGCGGCCCGGGTCGGAGCCAGGGTGTCGAATTCACCGCGCCGGTACAGCGCGATGCACTGCGTGACGTAGTCGACCAAGGCTTCGGTATAGAGGATCACGGAGCCATTGGCCAGCGGACTGTGCGGTCCGCCGAGCAGAAAGAAGTTCGGAAATCCGGGAATCGCCAGACTGCAGTACGCGTGAGGCCCACGCGCCTCCCAGGCCGCGCTGAGCGTTTGCCCCTGCGCGTTGGTCAGCTCCATTGGGCGCACGTATTCGTGCGTCTTGAAGCCAGTCGCCAGGATCAGCACATCCAGCGGATGGGTCCGGCCGTCCTGGGTCACGACTCCCTCCGGCACGATGCGCTCGATTCCGTCGGTCACCAGTTCCACGGTGGAGCGCTGCATCGCCTCGTAATACTCCCAGGACATGATGATGCGCTTGCACATCGGCTGGTAGTCCGGCGTCAGCCGCCGTCGCAGCTCCGGGTCGCGCACGCGCCGCAGGTTCCAGTGGCAGGCGGCCTCGACCAGGCGCCGCTGGATGCCGGGCCGGATCATCGCGCGCGAGAACAGCGCGTCGAAAAGTTCGTCGTACACCCGGTAGGCGAAGCGTGCCAGTCCGGGGAACTCGGTGACCAGCTCGCGCTCGACCAGCGGATACTCGCGGTCCGGTAGCGGGAACACCCACTGGGCGGTGCGCTGGAACACCTTGAGCTGGCAAGGCAGCCGCGAGACTGAGCAGGTGATCTGCGCGCCGGTGGACCCAGTGCCGATCATACCGATGCGCTTGCCGTGGAGATCGACGCTGTCGTCCCAGCGCGCGGAATGGAAGCGGGCGCCGGCAAAGCTATCGAGCCCAGGGATCTCCGGTTCGCGCGGGTGATGCAGGAAGCCGCAGGCGGCGATCAAAAACTCCGCGCTGTCCTCGCGTCCGCTGCGCAGGCGCAACTGCCAGCGACGGCCATCGAAGTGGGCGTCGACGCCCTCTTCGCCGAAGATGATGTGACGACGCAGGTCGTACTTGTCGGCGACACGTCTCAGGTAGTTCTGGATTTCGGGGCCGCGCGCAAAGCGGTGCTGCCAGTCGGGATTGGGTTCGAAGCTGTAAGTGTAGTAGTGCGCCGGCACATCGCAGGCAAGGCCCGGGTAGCGATTCTCCCGCCAGGTGCCACCCACTTCCGTGGCCTTTTCGTAGATGGTGAAGTTCTCGATGCCTGCCCGGCGCAGACGGATACCGGTCAGCAGACCGGACATGCCGGCGCCCAGGATGATGATTCTCGGCGTGCGAAGTGCGGAGCCGCAGTGCTCGCCTGGCGCGAACGAAGGGGCTGGGACAGGGGCGTTCATATGGCAACTCCTGATGGGGTGGGCGCAGATACCGTAGCATGTATGGGCCGTGCCAACGCCGCAGCCAGAAACCCGCCCAGTTCGGCAATCGATCGATCGGCCTCTGCGAGCACACCGGCCTGGAGCTGGAAATCATGCCACAAGCCTTCCCAGACCCGCCGGCGAACCGGGACGCCGGCTGCGCGAAGACGGGATTCGAGACGGGCGGCGTCGCTGAAAAGAACCTCCTCGCTACCCACATGAATCAAGGTCTCCGACAGGCCGCCAAGCTCGGCGAACAGCGCCGAAACGCGCGGATCGGCTAAACTGGAGCCGGCATAGTGCCGCGCGGCATACGCCAGCCAGGCGTGGCCGAGCAGAGGATCGCGCGCCGCATGGGTCACCATGCTCAAACCCGAGAGCGTCAGATCCACCCACGGCGAAATCAGGGCCAGTGCGCGCGGCGCCGCGAGCCCCTGATCGCGAGCCCTCACCGCCATGGCCAGGGCCAGACCGCCGCCGGCGGAATCCCCGGCCAGCGCCACCGCCTCGTGCGAGCGCGTCAGCGCTCCCCAGGCCTCCAGCACATCGTCCAGCGCCGCCGGCGCCGGGTGCTCGGGGGCGAGGCGGTAGTCGACGACGAAGCATTCGCAGCCTGCGGCCCGCGCCAGATGCGACACCAAGCCCGCATGCGTGGCCGGCGAGCCGAGCACGTAACCGCCGCCGTGCAGATACATCAGGGCGCGGCCCGGCGGCGCCGACTCCGGAATCAGGCGGCGCGTCAGCACGCCGCCCAAGTAGTGCTCGACATCGCGCACGCCCGCGGCGCGTGGAAACGCGCGGGCGGCCAGGCCAATGTAGCTGCGCTGAACCAGCAGCGGCACCTGCGGCGAAAACACCGGCCGCAGGCCCAGGCGCGTAACCAAACGCAATCCGCTGCGCATCAGCATGATGTTCTCGATCCGATCATCGTGTCAGGCATGGGCGGGCTCAGTGGGCGGAAGCGACCTTCATCAGCAGGCCGATCTCCTCCATGGCGTTTTTCGGCAGCACGAACTGCGAAACGTCGCGGATCGTATCGAGATGATCCCGCACGTCCTCCGGCGACAGCCCGGGATTGTAGTACCCGGGGACAGCCCCCACGAAGACCCGGCCGACGCGGCCGCCGCCGCAACTGTAGATCTCACCGCTGACGTCGCACGATTCGTGCGCCAGATAGGCCACTACCGGAGTCACTTGCTCCGGGTTGAGCTTGTCGGCCATCGGCCCCAACAGCTCCTCGGTCATCCGAGTACGGGCCGCAGGCGCAATGACGTTGACCTTGACGTTGGCCTTGGCACCCTCGATCGCGGCAGCGTGCGAAAACCCGACGATTCCCATCTTCGCCGCCCCATAGTTCGTCTGACCGAAGTTGCCGAACAACCCCGCAGCCGACGTGGTGTTGACGATGCGACCGTAGCCCTGTCCGAGCATGTGGTTCCAGGCGGCGCGCGTGCACCAGATCGTGCCGTAGAGGTGCACGTCGATGACTGGCCGGATCTCGGCCTCTGAGGCGTTCTTCAATGCCTTGTCGCGGAGAATGCCGGCGTTATTGACCAGAATGTCCACGCGTCCAAAGGACTCGATGGCCGAGCCGATGATCGCCTGAGCGCCGGCCTCCGATGACACCGAGTCATAGTTGGGTATGGCCTGTCCACCGGCCGCCTTGATTTCGTCACAGACTTTTTGCGCCGGAGTTTGAGAGGCACCGCTGCCGTCGGTGGCACCGCCAAGATCGTTCACCACCACCTTAGCGCCCCGGGAAGCCAGAAATAGAGCATGACTGCGTCCCAGCCCCTGCCCTGCCCCGGTCACTACCGCCACTTTCCCTTCATAACGCAGCTCGCCCATCTTCTTCTTCTCCTCACTCGCTTAGTTCGGCTCAACGGATTATTCGACTATCTAACGATAGTTTGAATACTTATAATACTAAGCTAGTGCTCGACACAAGTCGAACCAGTCGGTCGTACCACCCCAGGGCCGCAAATCCGGCGGCACCCCGAAGGGGCGGGGTTGTTTTGACGCATCGCTGCGCCAAGACAACCTCCGTCACAGCGACGGCCATAGCGTTAACATCCCCTACGCCCCGAGAGGTGGGAATGCGCCCGCGGGCCGAGCGCGGCGCCGCAGACCGGCTCATGCCGCATTGACCGAACCGAGTGCCGGGACGCCGCCAAGCGGCGCAGCGCCCCGGCAACGTGCTTGCCATCCCGACTTCAGGCAGCCAGATCCGATTTCTCGGTGCTCGAAGCGGGCACGCTGGCCGCCTTTTTCGGCCTGCCAGAGTCGGACTTTGCGGCTTGGCGATTGCCGTATTGCGGATTAATCGCCTTGCGGAATCGATTCATGAACTGCGCGTTGAACGCCTCTGCCAGCGTCGGCGCGGTGCGCTTGAAAGCGTCCATGAGATAGGTTTCCGGCGTTACCAGCACGCGCATCCTGTTCGACTCGATAGCGGCGACGATCTTGTTGGCCACCAGCGAGGGCGGACGGCCGTAGCGCTCGAACCACTCGACCATGCGGCCCTGCAGCGCGGTATCCACCACCTTGCTGGCCTTGGCGATGTTGGTGCGGATCATGCCCGGATGCACGGAGGTGACGCCGATGTTGCGCCCGGCAAGCTCTGCCCGCAGCGACTCCGAGAACCCGCGCACGGCAAACTTGGTGGTGCCGTAGGACACCATGCCCGGCGTGGAGATGATGCCGGCGAGGCTGGAGATGTTGACGATGTGGCCCTCGCCGGCCTTGAGCATCAGCGGCAGGAAGAACTTGGAGCCGTACACCACGCCCCAGAGGTTGATGTCGACAACCTTGCGGAAGTCGTCCAGATTGCTGTCGACAAAGTCGTCCAGGATGCCGATGCCGGCGTTGTTGACCACGATGTGGGCTCGACCGTGCAGCCTCTCGACCTCGGCCGCGAAGGTTTTCATGGCTTCCTGATCGGCCACGTTTACCTGGTGGCAACTGACCATCCCGCCCGCCGCTGCGATCATTCGTGCGGTTTCCTCCATGCCGGACTGGTCGATGTCCGCCAGCACCAGCACCGCGCCTCTTTCCGCCAGCGCAACACTGGTTGCGCGCCCGATGCCGCTACCTGCTCCGGTCACAACAGCGATCCGATCTGCAATCGTTTTCATGTCTCTAGATCTCCTTTTAGCGTTTTGAAGCGATGGCGGACGGCGCCTTCAGCACGCCGTGTGACCGCCGTCGACCACCAGGTCCGACCCCGTCATGAAGCTGGACTCGTCGGAGGCCAGGAACAGGATCGCGTTGGCGATCTCGCGCGGCAGGCCCAGCCGGCCCATCGGCACGCGCGCCATCAGCGCCTGATGGAACTGCTGCGCCATCTCCGCGCCCAGCCCACCGATGGCGTTACCCACCATCGGCGTTTCGATGAAGCCCGGGCAGACGCAGTTGATACGGATGCCGTAACCGGCCCGGGCGCAGTGGATGGCGGCCGATTTGGAGAACATGCGCACGCCGCCCTTGGCCGCGTTGTAGGCCAGCGCGAAGGACTCGCCGATCAGGCCCTCGATGGAGGCCAGGTTGATGATCGAGCCGCCGCCGCACCCCTTCATGCGCTCGACCGACTTCTGCGTGCCCGTCATCACCGCGGTGAGGTTGATCTCGATGGTGCGCGCCCAGTCCTTGGGCGTGCAGGTCTCGATGTCGCCCATCTGCACGATGCCGGCGTTGTTCACCGTCACGTCCAGCCCACCCCAGCGCGCATGGATGGCGTCGAGCACCGCGTCCCAGCGCGCCACGTCGGTCACGTCCTGCTGCAGGAAGGCCGCACGCCCGCCCAGGCGCGCGGCCTGGGCTTCACCGGCCTGCGCGTTGATGTCGGTGAGCATCACCTGCGCGCCGGTCTCGATCAGCCGCTCCGCCGTGGCCAGGCCAATGCCCTGCGCCGCACCGGTGACCAGGCACACCTTGTTATCCATCCTGTTCATGTCGCTCTCGCTCCTTAATGTGAATCACGCGCGGCGTGATGCTGCCGACCTACCCTCGCCCGCTTGCTTGCGGGAGAGGGGACCGCTCGCGAATGCGAGCGGTGGGTGAGGGCAACGGCCATGCCGCAGGCGATTCATTCTGCCAGGTGCTGCTTGTGCGGCATGGCCGTTGGATCGGTGGTGCGCACAGCACTCACTGCGCAGTCATGCCTGAGTCCACCATCTGCTCTGAGCCGGTGGTCTTGCGCGAGGCGTCGCTGGCCAGGAACAGCACCGCGTTCGCCACGTCGCGCGGCTCGGCGATGCCGACCGGGTGCGCCATGGCCATGGCCGCATCCGCCGTGGCGGCATCCGGCACCATGCCCAGGCGCACCATGCCGCCCATCACGCTGTCACCCATCGGCGTCTTGACGATGCCCGGATGCACGGAGTTGATGCGGATGCCGGTCTTGAGCGCGGCGCACTCAACCGCCGTGGCCTTCGTCAGCAGCCGCACCGCGCCCTTCGAGGCGCAGTACGCGGACAGGCCGGGCGTGCCGATGAAGCCTGCCGCCGACGACAGGTTGACGATACTGCCCCCGCGGCCCGCCGCGCCGCCCGGCCGCATGGCACGCACCGCGTGCTTGATGCCGAGGAACACGCCGTCCACGTTGACCGTCATAATCCGGCGGAATTCCTCCAGCGTCGTGTCGGTCACGAAGCTCATCGACTCCACGCCGGCGTTGTTGACCAGCACATCCAGCCCGCCCAGTCGCGCCACGGTCTGCGCGATGACCTGTTCCCAGTGATCCTCGCGCGTCACGTCCTGCACCATCGATACCGCACTTCCGCCGGCCGAGCCGATCTGCGCCGCCACCTGTTCTACACCGGCGGAGTCGATGTCGGTCAGCATCACGGCCGCCCCCGCGGCGGACAGCGTGCGCGCCACCTCCGCGCCAATGCCACGCCCGGCGCCGGTCACCAGCGCCACCTTGCCCGACAGGGAAAATGCGCCGTGACCCGGCGCTGCATTACTGCTCATAAAACGTCTCCTCAATGAGGGTTGTCTGGTTTTGGGTGCGAATTTTGGGTGCGAACGGTCGCAGTCAGATCGCGGACGACGGCGCCGCCACGCGCGCCTCGACGACCCGCACGCTGCGCGAAATGCCCGTTGCGTCGCCCAGGGCCTCGGCATGGTCGCCGGGGTCCAGCAAGCGCGCGTCCGCAAAGCCGCATTCGCGCAGCGCCTGCTCTGCGGCGGACGTCTGCGCGAAATGCAGATGGACCTTGCCACGCACGAAGGCCGACAGGAAATGGATGAACGGCGTCGCCCCCTTGCCTCCAACGTCCGAGGACAGGAACAGGTCGGACCAGTAGGCGCCGCAGGAGAAGCCGGCGAGCTCCTTCGCAAAGCGCCGCCACATGCCGCGCACGGCCGCCTCGGAAAAGTAATTGACCAAGCCTTCCGTGACGATGGCCATTCCGCGGCTGCGGTCAAGGCCCGCGCACAGGGCCGACAGGCTCAGCGGCCCCTCGTCCGCGAGGGCGTCGAACGCGACCACGCGATGCCCCGGCGAAGCCCCCATTTTTTTCAGGGCCGCGCGCTTGAGCGCCGCCATGCCGGGCAGGTCGGCCTCGATGTACTCGATCCGATCACCGAAACGCTGCTTGAAACGCCATCCTCGCGGCGACAGCCCAGCCGCGATCTCCACGACCTGCGTGATCGCGCCGCTCTCGACGGCCTGGACCAGTCGGGCGTCGATCAGCCGGTGCCGGGTCAGCAGAAACTGGTCGACATCCGGGACGCCGGCCCGCCGCGCCACGCGCACCACGGGTTGCAGCAGCGTATACATGGCGCGCCCGCGGAAACTCTCCAGCGCACGGTGCGAAAGGCCGTTGCGCGCCCAGACCATACCGGTGTAGTGCGCGGTGGGGCTGATACGGGAATCGCTCGACGACATGGCACCGTCCTCCTGTTTGTCGGGTCAGAACGGTCCGGCACGCGACCGGCAACGCTCGGTGTACCCTTTTCTTTTGTCGTGAGTAGCGCGGTTACGCACTTCTCGCGAAGCGGATCATCGCAGGGTCTCGATCCCGACGCCAGCCAGTCAGTAACCGGTCCCGATGGCCAGGGCGCCACCCGGCTGCCAGGGCGGCCTGGACCGTCTCCCTTTACGCGCGCCGGCTACGGGCTGCCGGACGCCACCGCGTGCAGCAGTCGCTGCACGCCCTCCTCCACCGCCAGCCGGGCCTGATGCTGCGGATGATGGCCCACCCCCGGCAGGGCAGCCACCTCGATTCGCGTGCGGGCATGGGCGATCAGCGCCTGCGCGCTCGGTCGCCAGCCGTATTCGTCGTCCTGCCCGAACAGCGCTTGGACCGGACACCGCACCGCGGCGATCTGCGCGCTCATGTCCCAGGTGGACGATTCGGGGGCCGTCCAGGCGTCGTACCAGCCCCAGAACATGGCGTCGGTGTTGTCACCGTGATGGCGGCGCAGGCGCTCGTTGAGCCCGCCCGATTCAAAGGCCGTCTTGGCCTGGGTCATGGCCTGGATCATGGCGGGCTCCAGCGCCACCGTCGGGGCGCAGGCCATCACGCCCACCACCGTTTCCGGGTGGGCTGCCGCTGCCAGAATGCCCATGGCCCCACCGTCGCTGTGGCCCAGAATCAGCGCCTGACCGACGCCGCAGGCGCCCAGCACCTCCTCGAACGCCGGACCGGACTCCTCGTGGCGGTACACCAGCCGCCGCCTTTCGGCCAGCTTCTCAGACCGGCCGTGACCGTATCGGTCATAGGACACCACCGGCAGGCCGGTGAGCACGTGCAGGCGCTCCGGCAGGTCTTTCCAGGTGCTGGTGCAATCCAGCCCACCGTGCATCAGCACCCAGGCCGGCGCGTCGGCCTGCACATCGCCCCACTGGCTGACGGCCAGACGGCGACCGCGGGCATTGATATCGAAGGATTTCATGGTCTACAGGGTCCTGACTCGCGATCGCCGGAGAAGCGACGGCCTGTGCGGCTTGCGGATCGTCCACGCACGGCGGACGACCTCCCGCGTGGAGCTTGACTCAGTCTAACGTTTGTTTGGTATGATATTCAAGCTCGGTTCGCCTCCGGCCCGGCGAATCATCCGGCACTGCAGGCCGGCACCCCACTCCGACGAAGCACACCACGAGTATCAGCATGATCCTCACCGACGAACAACGCGCCCTGCGCGAATCCGCCCGCCGCTTCGCTGAAAAGAAGCTGCTCCCGGATTACCAGAAGCGCGAACGCTCCGAGCGGCTGGACCGCGATCTGGTGCGAGAGATGGGCGAGCTGGGCCTGATCGCGCCCGACATGCCCGAACAGTTCGGCGGCCTGGGCGCCAGCGGGCTGAGCACCGGCATCGTGATCGAGCAGATCGGCTGGGGCGACATCAACGTGAGCTACGTGCCGCTGATGGCCTCGCTCACCGGCAAGGTGCTGGCCGCGCACGCGCGCCCCGAGATCGCAGAGCGCTGGCTGCCGGCGATGATCCGCGGCGAGAAGATCACTGCGCTGGGGCTCACCGAGCCGCGCGGCGGCTCGGATGCCGCCAACCTCGTGCTCAAGGCGCGCCGCGATGGTGACCAGTACGTGCTCAGCGGCGAGAAGACTTCGATCAGCTTCGCCGATCAGGCCGACGCCATCGTGCTGTTCGCCCGCACCGGCACGGTGGAGGATGGTGCCCGCGGCGTCAGTGCCTTCCTGGTGCCGCTGGACCTGCCGGGCATCCAACGCACGCATTTCAACGACTCCGGCAGCCGCATCATCGGCCGCGGCTCGGTGTTCTTCGATGATGTGCGCATCCCCGCCAACCATCTGCTTGGCGACGAGGGAAAGGGTTTCATCCAGGTGATGCAGGGTTTCGACTACAGCCGCGTGCTGATCGCGCTGCAATGCATCGGCTCAGCCCAGGCATCGCTGGACGAGGCCTGGGCCTACACCAAGGAACGCATGGCCTTCGGCGCGCCGCTGGCGCAGTACCAGGGCGTGAGCTTCCCGCTGGCCGAGTACGATACGCTGCTCGACGCCGCGCGCCAGCTCAGCTACCACGCGCTGGAGTTGCGCGACCACGGCGAGGCGCACACCGCCGAGGCGGCGATGGTGAAGTGGCTCGCCCCCAAGACTGCGGTCGACACCATCCACCAGTGCTTGCTGACCTTCGGCCACTACGGCTGGTCCATGGACCTGCCTCACCAGCAGCGCCTGCGCGACGTGATGGGCCTGGAAATCGGCGACGGCACCGCGCAGGTGATGAAGCTGATCGTGGCGCGCGAGCGCGTCGGCCGCGTCGTCGTGCAGTACGCCAAGGACGGCAAGAAATGAGCGCACCGGTCCTTGTCAGCGCCGACGGCGCCGTCGGCATCCTGGAGTTGGCGCGGCCGGACAAGTTCAACTGTCTGTCGATGGCGACCTGGCGCCTGATCGGCGAATCGCTGGCGAGCTTCGAGGAGCCGGGCTCGGGCGTGCGCGTGGTGCTGATTCGCGCCCAGGGCAAGCACTTCTGCACTGGTGCGGACCTGGACGAGGTGCAGGGCCTGCGCGCCGACCGCGCCGGACTGGACAGCTTCCTGCACAGCGGCCACGACGTGCTGCGCGCCATGGAGGCCAGTCCGCTGCCGATCGTCGCCGCCTGCCAGGGGCTGTGCCTCGCCGGCGGGCTGGAACTCATGCTCGGCTGCGATACGGTGTTCGCAGCGCGCGGGGCGCGCTTCGGCGACCAGCACGCGCAGTTCGGCCTGATACCGGGCTGGGGTGGCAGCCAGCGCCTCACCCGCCTGGTCGGCCTGCGTCGCGCCATGGACCTGTTCTGCAGCGCGCGCTGGCTGGAGGCCGATACCGCGCTGGCCTGGGGCCTGGTCAACGAGGTGGTGGACACCGAAGCCCTGCACGAACACGCGCTGGCCTGGTGCCGCACCGCGGCCACGCGCAGCGCCTCGGGGCTTGCAGCCATGAAGCGCTTGGCGCGCGAGGGTTTGGACCAGCCGCTGGCTCAGGGGCTGGCGCTGGAAATCGCGCTCGCCGTCGACGCGCTGCAGGACACCGACGTCAGCGAGGGCCTGGCCGCGTTCCAGGCGCGCCGCACGCCGGCGTTCAAGGCGCGCTGAAACCCACTTTGCTTCTTTTTCAGAATCGATGAGCATCCTGAATTCGCGCGTTTCGCCGCGCAGTGACAGCTTCACCCTGAACCAAGCGGCCTATGCCGAGCGCATCGCGCGCCTGCACGCTCTGCGCGCCGCGGCGCGTGCCGGCGGCTCCGAGAAGATGCGCTCCAAGCACCTGGCGCGGAACAAGGTGCTGCCGCGCGACCGCATCGAACTGCTGGTGGACCCTGGCTCGCCGTTCCTGGAACTGGGCGAGCTGATCGGCGACGGCCACTATGACGGCGTGCCGCCGGGTGCGGGCATCATCACCGGCGTGGGCCTCGTCAGCGGCCGACCGTGCATGATCATCGCCAATGACGCCACGGTGAAGGGCGGCACCTACTTCGGGCTCACCTGCAAGAAGCACGTGCGTGCACAGACCTTCGCCTGGCAGCACCGGCTTCCCTGCATCACGCTGGTGGACAGCGGCGGCGCCTTCCTGCCGGACATGGCCAACATCTTTCCTGACGATGGCCAGTTCGGCTCCATCTTCCACAACCAGATCGGCATGTCCGGCGACGGCATCCCGCAGATCGCGGTGGTGATGGGCCCCTGCACTGCAGGTGGCGCCTACATCCCGGCGCTGTGCGACGAAGTGGTGATCGTGCGCGGCCAGGGCTACATGTACCTGGGCGGCCCGGAACTCACCTACGCCGCCACCAGCGAGGTGGTGGACAACGAGACCCTCGGCGGTGCGGCCATGCACTGCGGCAAGAGCGGTGTGACCGACCACATCGCCGAGGACGACCGCCACGCGCTGCTGATCGCCCGCAACATCGTGCGCGAACTGGGCCAGGCGCCGGCCTCGCGCCGCCGCCAGGAGCCTGCGCGGCCGCCGCGCTTCGACCCGGCGGAGATCTACGGTATCGTCTCGCGAGATCCGAAATTCCCTACCGACACGCGCGAGATCCTCGCGCGCCTGGTCGACGACAGCGAGTTCCAGGAGTTCAAGCCGCTCTACGGCGAGACCCTGCTGACCGGCTTCGCGCGCATTCACGGCTACGAGATCGGCATCCTGGCCAGCAACGGCGTGCTGTTCCCGGAAAGCGCGATGAAGGGCACGCACTTCATCAACCTGTGCTGCCAGCGCGACATCCCGCTGCTGTTCGTCAGCGACGTCACCGGCTTCATGGTCGGCAAGGACGTGGAGCAGGTGGGCATCGCCAAGCACGGCGCCAAGATGATCACCGCGATGAGCTCGGCGCGCGTGCCCAAGTACACACTCAACATCGGGGCCGCATACGGTGCCGGCTATCTGGCCATGTGCGGCCGGCCGTTCAAGCCCACCGCGATGTTCGCCTGGCCCAACGGCCGCTCCGCGATCATGGGTCCCGACCAGGCGGCGATGGTGCTGGCGATGGTACGCGAGGCCAACCTCAAGGCTGCGGGCAAGACCTGGACCGCCGAGGAACAGGAGGCCTTCAAGGCGCCGACGCGCAAGATCTACGAAGACTTCCAGGGCGCGCACAACTTCGCCAGCCACGGCTGGATCGACGGCGTGATCGACCCCCTGGAAACCCGCGCCACGCTCGCGCTGCTGCTCGAACTCGCCGCCCGCGTGCCGGCGCGCGAGACGCACTTCGGCGTGTTCCGCTTCTGATGCCTGCCGCCATGAAACCCATCCGCAAGGTCCTGATCGCCAACCGCGGCGAGATCGCCTGCCGCATCGCCCGTACCTGCCGCCGCCTGGGTATGGCCGTGGCCGGCGTGCATTCCAGCGCCGACGCGCGCGCACGCCACGTGCGCGAGATCGGCGAATCCCACCTCATCGGCGATGCCGCGCCCGCGGCAAGCTATCTGAACGTCGAGGCCATCGTGTCCGCCGCGCAGCGTGCCGGGGCAGACGCCATTCACCCCGGCTACGGCTTCGTCTCGGAGAACCCGGCCTTCGTGCGCGCGGTCGAGGCCGCCGGGCTGGTGTTCGTCGGCCCCACCGCCGAGACCATGGAGCGCCTCGGCGGCAAGGCCTCGGCCAAGCGCGAGGCGCAGAAGCTCGGCATCCCCACCGTGCCGGGCGATACCATCGGCCTGTCCGACCCCGCGCGCGTCGCGGCGACGGTACGCGACTGCGGCCTGCCGGCGTTGCTCAAGGCCGTGGCCGGCGGCGGCGGCCGCGGCATGGCGCTGATCGAAACGCTCGACGGTCTCGACACGCGCATCGACAGCGCCATGCGCGAGGCCGCACAGGCCTTCGGCAGCGGCGAGATGATCGTGGAGCGCTACCTGCCCGAGGTGCGGCACATCGAGGTGCAGGTCGCTGGCGATGGCCAGGGCCAGGCGATCCACCTGTTCGAGCGCGAATGCTCGCTGCAGCGCCGCCACCAGAAGGTGATCGAGGAAGCGCCGTCCGCGGGCCTGGAACCGGGCCTGCGCGCGCGCATCCTGGAGGACGCGCGCCGCCTCGCCGCCGCCCTGCGCTACCGCGGCCTGGGTACGGTGGAGTTCATCGTCGCAGGCGCGGACTACTACTTCCTGGAGGTCAACCCGCGCCTGCAGGTCGAGCACCCGGTCACGGAGGAAGTCACCGGGCTGGATCTGGTGGAACTGCAGCTGCGCATCGCCGCCACCGGCTCGCTGGGCCTGACGCAGGAGCAGGTGCAGGTGCAGGGCCATGCTTTCGAGGTACGCATCTACGCCGAAGACACCGACGCCGGCTTTCTGCCCGGCGCCGGTCAGCTGCACTGGCTGCACTTTCCGGAGGCGCTGCTGCGCGTGGAGAGCGGCGTGGATTCCGGCGACGAGATCACGCCATTCTACGACCCCATGATCGCCAAGCTGATCAGCCGCGGCGACACCCGCGCCGAAGCGCTGGAGCGCCTGAGCGCAGGTCTGGCCACTACCGACGTCGTGGGCCTGACCACCAACGTCGGCTTCCTGCGCACCCTGCTGGCCTGGCCGGAAACGGTGCAGGGCCGCATGCACACCCGGCTGATCGACCAGCGCTGGGCGCCCGGCGCGGCTGCCGCGCCGGTGGTGTCGGACGAGGCGCTGGCCGCCGTGGCGCTGGACTGGCTGCGCCGCGAGCGCGCGCGCTGCGACTGGGGCGTGTGGACACGAGCCGAGTTCAGCGGCTGGCGCACGCGCGCCGGCGCGCACGCGCCATCCACCCAGCCGGCGGTGATCCTGGGCGTATCCGGCCGCAGCTGCGCGGTGCACTTCTCTGCGCCCGACGCCAGCGGCATCATCACGCTGCGCCTCGTGGAACCGGAACGCGACCGGACGCTGCGCGCACGCCTTGCGCCGGCCGGCGACAGTGCTGTGCGCCTGGAGACGGAAACGTTGACGCGCGAGCTGCGCCTGTTCGTGGACGCAAGCGCCACCCTGGTGCACGATGCGCAGGGCAGCTGGCGCGTGGACACCACTCCGCCCCTGGCGGCGGCTGCCGCCGCGTCGGTTGCGGAAAGCGCGCTCAAGGCGCCCATGATGGGCAAGGTCGTGGCCGTGCTCGCCGCCGAGGGCGACACCGTGAGCGCGGGCCAGACGGTGATCGTGCTTGAATCGATGAAGATGGAGCTGCAGGTGCTGGCCGAGCGCGGCGGCCGGCTCGGCGCGCTGCGCTGTGCCCCGGGCGACATGGTCGGCCGTGGGGACGTGTTATGCGAAGTCGGCGACTGATCGCCCCCCACACCCCCGCGTCCGCGGAGCGAATACGCGGAACGAACAGAGGAGCATCCCGATGAGCGATTTCCCCAAGAAGGTCGAATTCCACGAGGAAGGCGTGCGCGAGGGCTTCCAGATAGAGCCCGTCACCTACCCGCGCGCGCAGCGCGTAGCCCTGCTCGACGCACTGTCGGAAACCGGGCTGGCGCAGATTCAGGTCGGTTCGCTGGTCAATCCGCGCAAGGTGCCGCAGATGGCCGACACGCTGGAGCTGTTCGCCGAAATCAAGAAGAACCCCAAGGTGCGCTACACCCTGCTGTGGCTCAACGAGTCCGGCTACCAGAAGTCGCGCGCGGTGCAAGGCGCGTTCAACCATGCGCCGCTGATGTACTACCTCACCGACGCCTTCGCCATGCGCAACAACAACCGCACGGCAGCGGACATGCGCGCCGAGCAGGAGGTGTGGCTGGACCGCTACCTGGCCGACGGCGCGATGGTGCAAAAGGTCTACGTGATGACGGCCTGGGGCTGCAATCTGGGCGGGCCGGTGTCGCTGGAAACCGTGACCGACGCCTTCAAGCATGCCATCGGCCTGTTCCGCGCGCGCAAGCTGCCGATTCCGCCGCTGTACCTGGCGGACACCATGGGCTGGGCCAGTCCGGAAGAAGTCAAGCGCCGCGTCGGCGCGGTGCGCGAGTTGGCCCCGGAAGCCAGAATCGGCCTGCACCTGCACGACACCCGCGGCCTGGGCGGCGCCAACGTCTACGCCGCGCTGTCGATGGGCGTGACCCTGTTCGACGCCTCGGTCGCCGGCCTGGGCGGATGCCCCTTCGCCGGGCACAAGGCACGCCAGACATCTGGCAACATCTGCACCGAGGACATGGTGTTCCTCTGCCACGAACTGGGCATCGAGACCGGCATCGACCTGGAGAAACTCATTGAGGCCTCGCGCATGGCCGAGGACATCATCGGCCGACCGCTGATGGGCCGCGTGATGCACAGCGGCTCGCTCAAGGCCTTTCGCGAGGGCAAGGCTGCCGACAGCGCCTGTGTGTCGGTGCCCTGAGCACCGATTGTTCGGAATTCACTGTAACAGTGCAACACACTGGAAAACGTCATAAGGTCATGGGGCGCGTACAGGACAAGGTGGTTCTGATTTCGGGCGGCGCCATGGGCATGGGCCGCGCGCACGGCGAGCTGCTGGCCCGCGAAGGCGCCAAAGTCATTCTCGCCGACGTCAACGCCAAGGCCGGCGAAGAAACCGCCGCGGCCATCTGCGCCGCCGGCGGCAAGGCCGAGTTCGCCAGCCTCGACGTGACCAGCGAGGCGCAGTGGCAGCAGGTGGTGGACGGCATCGTGGCCCGCCACGGCCACATCAACGTGCTGGTCAACAACGCCGGCATCCTGCTGTCCAAGAGCCTGATGGACACCAGCACGGCGGAGTGGGACCGCGTGTTCGACGTCAACGTGCGCGGTATGTTCTTCGGCACGCGTGCGGCGGTGCCGGCCATGCAGAAGGCCGGCGGCGGCTCGATTATCAACATCTCGTCGATCTACGGCATCATCGGCGCGCCCATGGCCACGGCCTACCAGGCGTCCAAGGGCGCGGTGCGGCTGATGTCCAAGAGCTGCGCGGTGGACCTCTCGCCGTTCAACATCCGCGTCAATTCCGTGCACCCCGGCGTGATCGACACGCCGATGACCAAGGATCTGCTCTCGCAGCCGCAATTCCGCGAAGCCGCGCTCGCGCTGACGCTCATGCGCCGACCGGCGCGGCCCGACGAGGTCTCACAGGCCGTGCTGTTCCTGGCCTCGGACGAATCGTCCTATGTCGTCGGCGCGGAACTCGTCGTCGACGGCGGCTACACCACGATGTGACCCCATAACCCCCGCCAAACGAAATGAACGATCTGCCGTTTCTCACTGAAGACCACGAGCGCTTCCGCGACACGCTGCGCCGTTTCATCCAGACCGAGGTCGTACCCCACGCCGAGAGCTGGGAGGACGCCGGCAAGGTGCCGCGCGAGGTGCTGCGCCAGCTCGGCGAGCTGGGCTATCTGGGCATCCGCTATCCCGCCACCTACGGCGGCGCCGAGCTGGACACGGTCTACAGCGCCATCCTGGCCGAGGAGCTCGGCCGCTCGACCTTCGGCGGCTTCGCGGTCACCGTGCTGGTGCACACCGACATGGCCTCGCCGCACCTGGGCAATTTCGGCAACGCCGAGCAGCTCGCGCGCTGGATGCCGGGCATCATCGCCGGCAAGACCATCTGCGCGGTGGCCGTGACCGAGCCCGACGCCGGCTCCGACGTGGCTGGCATCAAGGCCCGCGCGGTGCGCGACGGCGATCACTACGTGCTCACCGGCACCAAGATGTTCATCACCAACGGCGTGCACGGCGACCTGTACTTCGTCGGCGTCAAGACCGATACCAGCGTCAAGGGCTCGCGCGGCATCTCGATCTTCGCCGTGGAGAAGGGCACGCCCGGCTTCAGCGTGGGCCGCAGCCTGAAAAAGACCGGCTGGCTGTGTTCGGACACCGCCGAACTGGTGTTCGACCAGTGCCGCGTGCCCGCCGCCAACCTGATCGGCGGCGAGCACAAGGGGTTCTACTCGATCATGCGCAACTTCCAGAACGAGCGCATCGTGCTTGGCGCACAGGCCATGGGTGAGGCGCAGCAGGCGCTGGATCTCACCGTGGACTACGTGCGCAACCGCAAGGCCTTCGGCGGTGTGCTGTGGGATAAGCAGGCCATCCGCCAGCGCCTGGCGATGCTCTCCGCCAAGGTCGCGGCCGGGCGCCAGCTCGCCTACCACTCTGCCAGGCTGGACGCGCAGGGCCACGAATGCGTCAAGGAAGTCTCGATGGTCAAGGCCTACTGTGGCGAGCTGGTCAACGAGGTCATGTACACCTGCCAGCAGTTCCACGGCGGCATGAGCTACGTGCGCGAGACCGCCATCGAGCGCATGGCGCGCGACGCGCGCATCCAAGCCATCGGCGGCGGCGCCACCGAGGTCATGCTCGAAGAGGTCGCCAAGCGCCTGTGAACGCCAATCGAGCGCTTACCGGGATCGACTGGCACTGCGCCTCGGCCACCGGAGTGGCGGCATCCAAACATTTGTTCCCAATCCTTCCCATGCAACTCTCGAAAACTCTTCCTACGACATGACCAACCCTACCCGCCCCGAGGCCTGGAACCAGTTCCTGGCCATCGCGCCCTACACCGGGCTGCTGAACATGGAGGCCGTCTCCGCCGCCGATGCCGGCTGTGTCATCGCCCTGCCCTACCGCGAGGATCTGATCGGCGATCCCGACCGCGGCGTGCTGCATGGCGGCGCCATCACCGCTCTCATGGATGTGTGCTTCGGCTTCTCGGTCTATTTCCGGATCAGGGAGTTCGTGCCCATGGCCACACTGGATTTGCGAATCGACTACCTGCGCCCGGCCCAGCCACACTCCAAGGTGTACGCATCCGCGAGCTGTTACAAGCTGACCCAGGAACTGGCCTTCGTCCGTGGTCATGCCTACGACGAGGATCCGGAGCAACCGATCTCGACCGGCGTCGGCATCTTCATACTTACCTCCGGCAAGCCGGCCTTCACCGAACAGAAAGTTGTGTCCGCATGAGCCTCACCGAGACCCTCGCCGACATCCGCGCGCGCGCCGACTGGGCCGCCTTGGCGCAGGCTCTGCCCTTTGCCCGCACGCTGGGCCTGCGCGTTGATGTGCGCGGCGAGTCCTTCACCTGCGTCATGCCGTTCAACCAAAAGCTCATCGGTAATCCGGCGTTGCCGGCTCTGCACGGGGGCGCCATCGGCGGCTATCTGGAGTGCACTGGCATCCTGCACCTGCTATGGAGCACCCAGGCCACGGCGGTTCCAAAGACCATCGACTTCAGCATCGACTATCTGCTCTCCGGCCGTCCGCAGGACACCTATGCCCATGTCTATACGGTCAAGCTGGGCCGGCGCGTGAGCAATCTGCGGATCGAGGCCTGGCAGACCACTCCGGACAAGCCGATCGCCGTGGCGATAATGAACGTGCTGATGCGCTGAGATCCGCGCCAAGCCACAGCAATCTTCGAGGAGGCTTTTTGTGAAATACCAATCCATCTACCATCCCGAGCTGTTCAAGGGCCAAACCATCATCGTCACCGGCGGTGGCAGCGGCATCGGCCGCTGCACGGCGCACGAGCTGGCCAGCCTGGGCGCCACCGTGGCCATCGTCGGCCGCAAGGTCGAAAAGCTGGACAGGGTGAAGGAAGAAATCACGGCGGTCGGCGGACGCGTGAGCTGCCATGCCTGCGACATCCGCGAAGAGTCGCTCGTCCGGCAGATGATGGCCGATGTCATCGCCCGCCATGGGGGCATCGACGGCCTGGTCAACAACGCCGGTGGGCAATACCCGTCGCAGCTCAAGGATCTCAGCACCAAGGGCTGGGAAGCGGTGATCCGCAACAATCTCACCGGCGGCTTCATTGTTGCGCGCGAGGCCTACAACCAGTGGATGGCGACACACGGCGGCAGCATCGTCAACATCATCGCCGACATCTGGGGCGGCATGCCGACGATGGCGCATACCGGCGCGGCCCGCGCCGGTATGCTCAACTTCACCGAAACGGCCGCCTGCGAGTGGGCCCATTCCGGCGTTCGCGTCAACGCGGTGGCGCCCGGCTGGATCGCCTCCAGCGGCTTCGATACCTATGATGCGCCCATGCAGGCCGAACTGCGGCGACTCAAGGAGAAGGTGCCACTCGGCCGCTACGGCAACGAGGCCGAGGTCTCCGCCGCGATCGTCTTTCTGCTGTCGCCGGGCGCGGCCTTCGTCACCGGCTCCTGCGTGCGCGTTGACGGCGGCGTGCCCAACGCGCGGCACACCTGGAAACCGGTGCCCACCGACCGCTCCAAACCATTCGACGGCTTCCCCTTGGCCACCTTGCCCGAGTGTCTGCAATGAGTCCTGACGACGACCTCAAGCGCTTTCTGGTTCCCAGCCCGCATGTGAACAGCGATCACCCGGGTATCCGCGCGTTCGCTGCGAGGGTCACCGACGGCCTTGCCGGACCGCGCGAGCGGGCCGTGGCACTGTACCAGGCCGTGCGCGACGGCTTCCGCTACGATCCCTACGCGATCGAAATGTCCGGACGCTGCCTGATGGCCAGCCGGGTATTCGAATCAGGGGCCGGCTTTTGCATCGGCAAGGCCACTTTGCTGTCTGCCGCCTGCCGCGCCGTGGGCATTCCTGCACGCCAGCGGTTTGCCGATGTCCGAAACCATCTGACCAGCCCACGCCTGCGCGAGATGATGGGCACTGACCAGTTTGTATACCACGGTTACAACGAGGTGTGGATAGACGGACGTTGGCGCAAGTGCACCCCGGCCTTCAACAAGAGCCTGTGCGACAAAGCCGGCATCCGGGTGCTCGACTTTGACGGCATCGAGGACTCGGTGTTTCACCCGATCGACCTCTCCGGCCGTCAGCACATGGAGTACCTGCACGACCGCGGCAGCCATGTCGACGTGCCAGTGAACGACATCTTCGCGACCTGGCAGCAGGTCTATCCGGGCATGGCGGACTGGACCATCGCAGGCACGAGCGGAGACTTCGAGCAAGAGGCGCGGGCTCCGGCGGATGCCGACACGCGCCGGGCCGCAACGTAAGAGCCGCCTCACCATGCCCAGCATGGTCAGTCTGCATCCCGCACACGGTTTCGGGCACCATCAAGCCGGCACCCGCCTGTCCCGTGGCGGGCGCGCTGAGCCCCGGCGTCAGCCTCAAGGACATCACGGACGCCGGGCGCATCGAACCGCTCACCGGCGTCGCCGCCGTCAAGGCGTGCCGGTAAACCTGCCGACTTCAGGCCGAGCCACGCTTCCGTTACAGTCTTAACCGCCCATGAAACCCCTCTCCCTGATCGACAACATCATGCTGTTCATGGAGCGGCCTGCCCAACCGATGCACGTCGGCGCACTGTGCCTGTTCAGACCGCCCGCGGACGCCCCGCCTGACTTCGTATCCCGGCTTGCCGAGCGGCTGCGGCAATCCACCACGACCGCGCCCCCGTTTAACCGTCGGGTAGTCCGGCATCTGGGCATCCGATTCTGGGAGGAATCGGCGGACTTCGACCTGGCGCAACACTTCGTGCACCTGGCCCTGCCCCAGCCGGGGCGCATCCGCGAGCTGCTGGCCATGATTTCCCGCATGCACGCGGCCCACCTCGACCGCGCTTATCCGCTGTGGCGGGCTTATCTCATCGAGGGGCTCGAGGACGGCCGCATCGCGCTCTACGCCAAGATTCACCATGCGATGGCGGACGGCGTGTCCGGCATCCGGCTGCTGACCCAGGCAATGGCGGCGAGCGCGGAAGATTCGCTGGCCATGCCAGCGCCCTGGGAATTGCACACGCCGAAAGGCGGACGGCGCAGCTTGCCTGTACCGACCTCGGCCCTGCGCAGCATGGAGGCACTGCGCGCCTTGACGCGCGAGGGTGTCACCGGCGTCCGGCCCGTCTTTGCGCGCATGAAGCAGACCCTGCGCGATCAGCGCGGCGGCCACCCGGACTGCGTGGGCAGCCTGCAGGCACCGCCGAGCATCTTCAACCGGAACATCAGCGGCTCGCGGCGCTTCGCCGCACAGTCCTACGCGGCGGCACGGTTCAAGGCCGTGGCGCGCCGCTTCGACGCCACATCAAACGACGTTGTTCTCGCTGCCTGCGGCGGTGCACTGCGTCGCTACCTGCTGGCACTCGGCGAACTCCCGGACCGCCCTCTGATCGCCGCCGTACCCGTCTCCACGCGCCGCGACAACCGCGACTCCGGCAACGAGATCGCGTTCGCGCTCAGTCATCTGGGCACCCACATCGCCGAGCCCGCACCACGCCTGCGCGCGGTCAAGGCCTGCATGGACTACAACAAGGCCGTGCTTCGGACCCTCAAGCCCGCCCAGCTTCTGGCCTATGAGGGCCTCATGTTCGCGCCCGGGGCGCTCAACCTGCTCACCGGCCTGCATCGCCAGCGGGCGATCGTCAATCTGGTGATTTCCTATGTCCGGGCTCCCCGCCGGCCTCTGTACTGGCAGGGCTGCGCACTCCACGGGCTTTACCCGGTGTCCCTGATCATCGACGGCGTCGCCCTCAACATCACGCTGACCGCGCGCGGCGATGCCCTCGACTTCGGGCTGATCGGCTGTCGCAAGACCCTCCCCCACCTGCAGCGGCTGCTCGACGATCTGGAGGCCAGCATCAGCGAGCTGGAAACGGCCACGCCATGACCGGCGGGCTGTCGCTTGCATTGCTCTCGCCAGTTGCGGTAGTTTATGCGTAGTGGCGCTCCGCACCACCTGTTCTCGGTCGCATGCGGACTGCATGAACGCGGTCGCGCCCGGACTTTGGCTTGCATCAGGAGATTCAAGATGGCACTGGCAAACCGGCATATCGGCTACGACGAAGTCGAGCCGCGCGATCTGCGCTTCAACCTCAACACGGATGTACCCCGCTACTGGATCAACGGCGATCCCTGGACCACGCACTTCTTCAACTCCATCATGGCAGCGGTTCCCGACGGGGAGCGCTGGGTCATGCAGTGCGTGCGGCGCAGCCTCACCCAGCTCAAGGACGAGGCCGTACGCAAGGCCGGCATCGGCTTCATCAAGCAGGAGCACTACCACGCGCGCGAGCACGACGAAATGAATCATGCCCTCATCGAACAGGGCGTGCCGCTGGACGTGGTCGAACGCAACTTCAAGCTGATCCGCGCAGCGCTGGAGAGGCTCACGCCGCCGAGCATGCACCTGTCCATGATGGCCTCGTTCGAGCACTTCACGGCGACAATGGCCTCGGTCTTCATCGATCGCCCCGACATGCTGGACGAATCCGATCCGCGCGTCGCGGCGATGCTGTACTGGCATTTCGTCGAGGAAACCGAGCACAAGTCGGTCACGTTCGACGTGTTCCAGGACGCCGTCGGCAGCTACCCGCAGCGGGTTCTCGGCATGCTGATCGCGAGCGCCATCTTTCTGCCGATGGTGGAGAGCCACATGATCTACCTGGCCTGGAAGGACCGGCAGCTAAGCAACTGGCGATCGGCGCTGCGCTGCCTGAACACGCAGTTCGGCCGCAATGGCGTATTCACCCGACTGCTGGGTCACTACTTCCCTTACTACAGCAAGAACTTCCATCCGTGGGACGACGACAATCGCACCAAGATTCACGTCTGGAAGAAGGCGTTCGCCGCCACCGGCGACACCCGGTTGGCCTACGAAGCGTTCCGCCAGTCGGTAGGGCTGCCGGCACGGGCCGAGACCACCGCCGCAATGGCGGCGGCTTAAGGCAGTCGGGCCGGGTCACGGATCGCCGAGACTCGCCCCCCATCCCAGCCTGGGAGGCCCGTAGCCGGGAAAAATGATCCCGGCCGGGCACTGCGTCGAGGAGGCCTTCAAACGTAATGCTCAAAAACTCGATCAACGTACTCTCTTCGCTAACTGCGTCCCTGGCCGAGGCCGGGCGTGGTGTCCGAATCGGCGCGACGGGTCCCCGCCCGGCAGAGCTGCTCGTTCTCTATGACCGGGAGAACTGCCCTTACTGCCGCCGCGTCCGGCAGACGCTGACCGAGCTCGACCTGGACGTTTTCATCAAGCCTTTCCCGCAGGGGGCCGAGCGATTCCGAACCGAGCTGCTGAAGCTGGGCGGCAGGCTTCAGGTTCCCTTCCTCGTCGATCCCAACACGGGCAGCGCGCTGTACGAGTCCGAGGACATCGTCGCCTACCTCCACCAGCATTACGGCGGCGCGGTGGCGTCGACGCGAAGGTTCTTCGACCGCGCCGGGTCGTTCGGCGCATCGCTGATACGGCTGCGCCATGGATCGCGGCGGCGCGCGGCCGCCAACGCCCCGCCCGAGCCGCTCGAACTCTACAGTTTCGAGACCAGTCCCTTCGCGCGTATCGTTCGCGAGCGCCTCTGCGAGCTTGAGATACCCTACATCGTGCGCAATTGCGGACGAACGACAGGCTCGGACTGGATCCCGCCGCCGCTGCGCGCCCGTATGGCAGCCGATTACGCGCCAACACAGCGCAACCGGCGCCAGCTCGTGGAAAAAGCCGGCCGGGTCGCAGTCCCGTACCTGCTGGACCCGAACACCGGCGTCGAATTGTTCGAATCGGCTGCCATTACGGCATACCTCGAACGGACTTACGGCTGAATCGCGGGTGTGGAACGCCCGGAAACGACGAGGATGAGGCAGAATATGCGCGCAAGCACGCGGCGCTGCGATCGTCTGCTGCCCGCGGCGACACGGAAATCACACAGAATCGACAGGGAAGCGACATCATGCAGAGATTGCAGATCATCGAAAACGTGCAGCTCCCGCCCGAGGAGATGTTCGCGAGGCTGGCGGACCACGAGAATCTCGGCAAGGCTCTGGGCGTGCCCGTCAAGCGGATCCGCGACGGAGAAGGCAGCGTCAACGGTGTGGGATCGGTCCGGACGATGGCCTTCTGGCCGCTGGATTTCGACGAGACCATCACTGCCTTCGATCCGCCCCGGCGGATCGAGTATTCGGTGAGCCGCGGTTCACCGTTGCGTCAGCATAGCGCGGTGATTCTCCTGTCTCCCCGCGGCGCCGGGACAGAAGTGAGCTGGAGCGTCAGTTTCGCCTCCGCGATTCCCCTGGCCGGCCGGCTGCTCAGGATGGTGATGCGCCTTGCGCTCACGCACGGCATACGCAAGCTGGCGGCAAATCCATAGCGGACCTGAAATCCACAGCGGACCTGTGATACCGTAGGTCAATGGCTTTCAATGTCCGCAGCGTTATCGACGTGGTCGAGAAATTTCCCTACCGGATGGCTGAGCTGGTCGACCGCAGCGGCGCCAGCCGCGAAGCCGTGCGCTACTACATTCGCGAGGGCTTGCTGCCGCCGCCGCGGCGCACGGCCAGGAACATGGCTTGGTACTCTGACCGGCACCTGGAGTTGATCAAGCTGATCCGGGTACTGCAGGAAGAACAGTTTCTGCCGCTCAAGGCGATCAAGTCACTGCTCAACGACGACCGCGAATTCGAGTTCACCCCGCGGCAGCGCGAGATCTTCGCCAGCGTCCGTGCCGAAATCGAAACGCAGGCGCGGCGTGAGATGCCGCGGCCGCCCGGCCGCAAGCTGGCGACCACGATCGGCCTGAGCGACGAGGATTACAAGGCCATCGTGGCGATGGGGCTGGTGCGCAGCGGCGATGCCCCGCTGAGCCGCGACGAGGAGGAACTGCTTCGCCAGTTCGCGACGCTCAGACAAAGCGGCATGACCAAGGCACGCGGCTTCACACCGAATCACATCGAGGTTGTGCAGGCGGCTGCGGACCTCTTATTCGATCAAGAGCTGCGCATATTTCAAGTGCTGCTGAAAAACCTGCGCGACGACGAAATCCCGGGCCTGATGGAACGCACGGTACCCGCCATCAATCGCATCTTCGGCCTGCTCCACGAACGCAAACTCCGCGCTTTCGTCTCTCGGTTTGCCGAGGAACGGTGGGGCACACCGACAAACGAAGATCGCCGGGAGCCGCCGCCTCGCCGAAAGCGTCGCACGGCCTCTTCTGCCAGCTGAGGCACTGCGCCCGGGCGGGGTACGCTGAGCGGCGGCGCCCGCCGCCGCCCGCCGCGCCCGTTTCGCTGTTTCTCTATCGCCCCCCTGGAACAGCGATGCGGTGTATGCCGCGATCTGTCGCAGCATAAAGCTGGCCTTTCCAGAAGAGCAGTGCCGTAAAGACGGTGGACTGTTCCAGCCCCGGTTCCACCGGTGCAGGCAGAGGCACGGGATCCCTTTTCGGCGGCTCCTGCCCCCCCGCTTCCACCGGCACAGGCAGAGACACGGGATCCCTTACCGACTCCAGAACCACCAGCGCAGCACCGCTGCCGGCGGCGGCCACGAAACGAGTCTCATTTAGCTGCGCAAGACCAAACAGTGACTTGTCCGTGCCAGTCTCCACGACCTGCCACTGGGGGTCGCGAAGATCGGCAACCTCGAAAGCATTGCCACGCATACCTACGGCCAGCAGTCCATGCGCGCCAACCGCAACGGCCGCATACAAGGATCCTTCATAGGGCTCGGCAAGCACCGTCCAGGCGTGTGCATCCGGCGAGGTTGCGACCAGTCCTGCCTCGCCCACCAGCGCAAAGCTACCGTCTCCCAGCCGGAGCATCGCATTCATATGCGCCGCACGCTCGCTCAGCGCGGGATCAGCGAGATCCGCCCAGGTCTTCCCGCCATCGGCTGTGATGCGAAACAAACCGTAGGCACCGATTGCGTATCCCTTCCGCTGGTCGGCGAAGAACACATCCATGAACGGATCGCTTCCTCTCGGCCCGTACGCCTGAACGGTCCAGCTTATACCGCCGTCCGTCGTGCCGAGAATACTTGCATCATGCCCAACAGCCCAGCCGCGATCATCGTCTACGAAGTACACCGCATTGAGCATCGAATCTACCGGCGACTGGACCTGTGTCCATTCGACGCCGTCGTCCGACCGCAGAATAATGCCCCGCTCTCCGACAGCCACCATTGCCTGCCCCGCGGCCGCCAGATCGTTGATCTGCGCCTGCGTTGCAAGCGGCGCCATCTCTGCCGGTTTGGGCTCGCCGCCTTCAGCGGTATTCGACCAAGCGCGCCCCACTCCGACGAGGAGTAGCGCCGCAAAAACCACTCGGCCGATTGCTGTACCCACAAACCTATTAACGAACATCATGTCTTGCTCTCTTTCAGTGGGGTGCCGCTCGACAGCGGCAGGTCCTGGCACCGACACCCGGTACGGTCCGGCTGTAAAACGGATGTTGATTTATGCCTGCGACGAGGTAGCCGGTTCAGAAACCTGCTTCTTACCTTCGCGCGGCCCTCGCAGCAAAAATGCGGCAAAGGACGGCATGATGAAAATCGCCGCTACAGCGTTTGCAATGAACATCACCGTCATCAGGATTCCCATGTCCACCTGGAACTGCAGGCCGGACAGCATCCACGTGGCCACACTCGCCGACAAGGCCAAGGCCGTGAAGACCACCGCCTTGCCCGTCTGTCCGAGCGCGTCGGTGTATGCCTCTCGCATGGCCATACCGTGCTCCTTGACATTCTCTTCGAGCACGGAATAGATATAAATGCCGTAGTCGACGCCAATACCCGCGGCAAACGCAACCGTCGCAATGTTTGAAACCTTGACCCCGATTTCCAGGAACACCATCACGGAATACGTGAAGACCGACACCGCTGCAAGTGGCGCCAAGATGCAGATGACGCTCACAAGACTTCTGAACGACACCCACAGGCTCACCGCGATCGCGACGAACAGCCACAACAGTACGGTAAACTCGGTTTCCTCGACCACATCGTTCGCGGCGGCCATGACTCCCACGTTGCCGGTCGCCAACTTGAAAGTGACTGGCGAGTCCTCCGGCATTTCAGCCACAAATGCCTCAAATGACTCGATGACGGAATCGATGGTCTCTGCCTTGTGATCTGCTGTAAAGACGAACAGCGGCATTGCGCTGCAATCGGTATTCAACAGACCCGTCGAACTCGGAAATGGCTGGACCGTCACCACCAGAGCACCGGGCTCTCTGGGAAGGACATTCCAGGCCGGGTTGTTTTCGTTGTAGGCATTGAAAACCATCTTCTGCATATGTGGCAGCGACAGCGTCGACTGCACACCAGGCGTATTCTCCATCCGCCATGCGAGACGGTCGATCATGCTCACGACGGAATAATCGATGCAGCCATCCGCCGAACCTTCTGCAATGATCTTCAGCACGTCCACACCGATCGTGAAATTGCTGACGATCGCATCTGTATCCAGGTTGTAGCGAGAGTCCGGCCGAAGCTCTGGCGTACCCTGGTGCAGCTCGCCAATCGCCAAGTCTCGATTGATGTACTCTGAAACACCCCAGGCCAAAGCCGTTGCCGCCAGTACGACTGCGGCCTGCCGCTTGAGAACCATATAGGATGCCACGCGCCAGAGGGGCTGCAGCGCCGCATCCCTGCGCAGCTGGTGCCGCTGGAACTTCTCCGGGTTACGTATCGGCACGAACGACAGCAGGCACGGCAGCAGCACCTTCTTGCAGATCACCACCGCGAACAGACCAAAGCAGGCGTTGATCGCCATTTCCTGCACGATGCCGATTGGAATCAGCAGCAAGGTGCCGAAGCCGATGAAATTTGTCACCAGCGCGGTAAGTCCGGGGATGACCAGGCGCTTATAGGTTCCCATTGCCGCGTCGTAACTGTTCAGCCTCTTGTTCGCCGCCTCCAGAAGCCAGAAATTCGTGATCTGAATTCCATGAGAGACGCTGATCGCAATAACGAGGAACGGCACCAAAATCGCGAACGGATCAAGTCCGTATCCGAACAGGTGCAGCATGCCAAGCTCCCAGACCACGGCCAGAAGACCACAAGACAATGGCAGAAAGGCCACCAGCCAGGAGCCGGTGTACATCCAGAGCACGATCCACACCAGCAGAATAGTCAGGCCGAAAAATCCCACCACTTCGGCTGCCTTGTCGCCGATGTCGCCAACAATCTTCGCGAAGCCGATGATGTGGATATCAACCGACTCGTTGTAATCCGGATTGTCGATCTCAGAGACTGCCAGGTCGCGTCCGCTCAACTCGGTAGTCGCAACATTGCCGCTTTCATCCTTGTACTGGACATCGACATCAGAGAAGTCGAACAGCAGCCCCCTCGGATCGCTGTACGTGGTTTTCACGACTTCCCCCGCCTCTAGCGGGGGAAGATCGCTCTTGAGCCGCAGTTCCCACATCTTGGGGCTGGTGAAACGCTGCCTGATCTGCTCGAGTCTATCCGCCGTTTCGAAATAATCGAGCTTCTCGTCGGTGACTGGATCGCGCTCCAACAGCTCGCCGAAAATCATCGCGCCGCGCTCGTCGTTGGCGACCAGGCGGCCGACCACGCCCGCCTTTTCCACGTTGCGCCGGACTCCTTCGAGCATTTCCGGGGTGGGGGTGAAGTCCGCCGGCACCACGTTGCCGCCCCGGAAGCCCTCCTCCACGACCTCCAGGTAGCGCACATCGGGCGTCATGATCGAGCTCACTCGGGAGCGATCCATGCCGGGCAGAAAGAACATGGCATCCGTCGCTTTGCGCAGCGTATCCATGAACGCAGGCTCATAGATATCGCCGTTGCCCTCCTTCTGCATCACGGCGAACAGCACGAGGTTGGCCCCTCCGAATTCGCGCTGGTACTCTTTGAACACTTCGATGTACGGATGCCCGAGCGGTAGCTGCTTCTCGAAGCCCGCGTCCAACCGCAGCTGGGTCGCCTGCCAGCCGAGAAACAGCGTGGCCAGCGTGAGCACAATGAGCAGTCGCGCCCGCTTGTGGAAAATGATCGGTACGGTGACATCCACATACCATTTCGCAAAACCGCCTTTGACCTCACCGTGCATCAAATTTCTCCAGGTACCCGAAAAACAATAGAAGTACTAACGGCCCTGCCGCCAAGCGGGCACCACCCCGCAGAATGAATCCGCTGCGGCATGGCCGTTCCCCTCACCCACCGTTCGCATTCGCGAGCGGTCCCCTCTCCCGCAAGCGGGCGAGGGGAGGTCGGCATCACGCCGCAGCGTGATTCACGTTAAATCTGCGCAAGTTAAATCTACGCAAGGGTCGACAGCACTGAAGCCAGTATGACGTTCAAGGGTGACGCAAGCGTGGGATCAGATCCTGCGCTTAGCGCCACTGCTTTACGTGAGCTTTGTCCTACTGCCATCAATATTCATGCGACGCCGATGCAGCGCGATCACCCTCCATCATTGACGCAGACCTCAAGCACGCGCAACGCATTGAGCACCTGCAGGCCTCCGCCGAAATCCAGTCGTACCTCATCGAAAGGCGCGCCGACCTTGACCCCGACAAATCGCGACGAAGCTACCGATGGCGTGAGCAGGAGGGACGGAAGGTCCAGCAGACTCAAGGCAATGGGAACATTGGCTTCTTCGAGCGCCGTCGATTCCTGTTCCTCGCCGTTGAGGAACGTGGTGATAGTGGCATTCTGGTTGAGGGCAATCGTCAGCGGAATCGCGTCGTCTTCGCCCGCGACGGAGAACGCGACCATCGCGCCGATCGGATGCACGCGCGCCGTGTCGAACACGGACACGTAAGCCGTCCCGGCCACCGCCACAGGCACATTGAGCGTTGCCCCCGTCGCGGGATCCTCGTCGACAACCGCCTCGGCATCCATGACGGAGCACAGCACACAGACGCCGGCAATGCCGCTCTCCAGCAAAGCCCGCGGCGCCTGCAGGGGCTCATACGCGTTGCCTGGGGCGCACTGCTCCGGCACCGACGCAAACCCGGAGCCAGCGCCGCCGTTGGGACTGTCCGGATCGCTGCAGCCCGCCAGTGATGCGCCAAGGATAGCGGCGGCGACAAGGCTTACCGAGCTCCAGGACCGCCGCTGCGGCGCCGGTGAACACAAATTCATATTCGTCATGTGTCGTTCCCCCGATCAGAACTGGTACTTGATGTAGAAGCCGAGATTGTCTCGATCAGCCATCAGGTTATTGTGGCCTGCCCCCCCGTAAAGGTTGTAGGCGACGTTGAAGGACAGCGCCTTTTCGTAGCGGACCTCCACGACCGTGGTCAGCGAGTAGCGTCCCTCCACGAAGTTGAAGTGCGGCGCCGGCGAGTTGCCGTGGATGTCGTGCTGCCAGAGAAACAGCGGGGAAATGCTGATTGACGGTAAGACAGACTCGTACAGAATGCGGCCAACGACCTTGTAACCCCAGGAAAACGCGTCCGCGAAGGCATCGCGCGGCGCCTGCCAGGGGTTGAAGCGGATACCGTCCGGCCCGATGGTGCAGGCGATGTTGGTGGAACAGGCCTGGCGCGAGCCGTCGGCGCCACTGCCATCGGCGCCAGCCGAGGCGTGCGTGTATGCGGTGAGCGGACCCTCGATCTGCAACTCGTCGAAGTCCGGCATGTTCAGCACATGTGTGGCGGCGACTTCGTAGATGAAGAGCACCTGGTCGGCGCCGATCAACTTCGAAGGCCAGTCAGAGCGGCTGTACAGTCGCGTCGCGCCGAGATTGTACTGCAGCACGTCGAATTCTTCCCAGCCCCGGATCCGCTGATTCGGCCCTGGTTCATCGCCCAGACTTCCGCCGCGATACGGCACGAGAAAGCTGGGAAACGCACGCGCGGGACTGGGCACCCCGGCGAGCAGCAGGAACGCGGTATCGTTGAAATACGGGTTGCCATTGGCATCCGTCGCATCGCCGGTGTCGTAGACGTAGTACTGCCCCGTCGTGTTCTGCCCGTTGCCCCCCGGAACGCCCGGACTGTTCTCGTCGTAACCCACCGCCGCGACCGTGCCGTCGCAGCCGTCGCTGGGGTCATTGCAATGACCCAGCGTCGGCTGCATTGCCGCGAACAGCACATCGACCAGCGAGACCTGCAAGGGCAGATTGGGTCGATAGGCGACTTCACCCTGGAAGGAATAATCGCCATAGGTGGTGTTGAAGCTGAGCCCGAACATCTTGAGATCTTCGGGGTAGGTGAGCTGCACATTGGCCGTATCGAGCGGGATGATTTCGCTGTCGGGCTTGCCCGGCTGCGGGACCAGCAGGTTCAGCACACCCGTAACGGCATCCAGTGGCGTGCCATCGATACCTAGCGTGTTCAGAACCTCCGGCCGCGCGCTCAGAATGCCCGCGAGGTCCGTCACGGCCTGTAACGGGGCGCCCGGGTAACCGTTGGCCACGAGATTCAGGTTGGGACAGAGCGTGAGGATATCAAACGTATTGTTGGCATTGCGCCCCTCCGGGTTGCCGGCCGCCCGCATGCAGCTTGCGTTGGTGGAATAGCCGTCCACATACGGCAGCTTGGAATGGTAGTTCATGAAGTAGAATCCGAACTCGGTGCCGTAGTTCAGGTCCGAGAAGTACTTCAGGCTGATACCATACTCCCCGCCGTCCCGCGCCTCGTCATCGCGCAGCCGGCCCACGCTCAGCGTCGTCATCGAAACCAGGCCGAACGGATTGGAGATCCTGGTTCCCATCTGATCGAGGTCGTCGGTCGCCTGGCCGAAGCTGGCGTTCAGACGATCCGGACCCAGATTGTTCGTTCCCGCGTCGAGAAACGAATAAAAAGTCCCCGGCGCAGGGATCTCCACCGGCCTCCATTCGAAGGCGTAGTGCGCCTGCAGGCTCAGCGAGCTCGTCAGGTTGACGAAGACATTCGCCATGTTGACCGGAATGAACAAGTCCTCAAGCAGGGCGTTGCCCAGCCGGTAGATATTGTTGGCATTGACCGGATTGGCCTGCGACAGACTGTTGACGATCGCCGCCGTACTTTCACCCCAGTTGACCACCTGCTTGCCGACGCGTAGCAACACGTCCCTATCCATCAGGGTGAATGGAACGGTGAGATGCAGATCGAGCAGCTCGTAAAAAAGATACTCGTCCGCAATGTTGTCCGGGCGCTTCTCCCGCACCAGGGTGCCACTGGTGAGTACATCGCCGTAGTAGCGGTTTCCGTACGGGTCTCCGCGGGTGGCCACCTGGTCGTAGTTGTCCGGCGTCGTCTTGTTCGGGTAGGTCTCGACAAAGTCGTAGTTGACCGGGTCGTAGAGGCCGCGCCCGCGCACGAAAAGCTCCATATCCCCAAACCCGAACTTGACGTCGGTGTTCAGCACAATCGGAGCCTGGACGATGTCGCCCTTGTCGTAGTTGAGATTGCCGTTGTCGAAATTCATCGACGCCTGCCCCGGCGCGTCGCGCAGGTGCGCCGCGGGATAGCTTTGGTCGCGGATGACGCCCTGACACAGCTGATAGGTTCCAGCACAAACGTCTGGGTTCAGGTTGGACTTGCCGACAAGATAATCGGCGCGGTCGTGCAACCGCCATTGCGCCCCAGCGGTCAACGTGTTGTTCAAAATGGCGTTGATGTCCTCGCCAAACAAATCAAAGCTGAACTCGCGTGCGCTGCCGCTCGCTGACCACAGTGCCAGGCTCGCGGCGCACGCGATTATCCACTTGTTCCTCATCTCGATCTCCCCTCAGAGTGTCTCGTCTCTCACACCAGTAACCTTGCACAGCCTCAGAAGAACAGCCTCGACCGTCAGTAGGCAACGCCAGGAGCGCTGCTCGCCATTTATACTTTATTGAATTCTTATGGTTTATTGACTTCTGGAGGTCACTCGCCCTTCTGCGAGGCGTGCCCCAAACATTCCCAGCCGCTGCAAACGGAGCCTGGGCCACCACCACATCCACAAAATTACGTCGACGAAAGGTTTCCGTCAAGCGACGAACGGGGGTTGCCTGTCGGACGACCGCCGTATTGACCAGCGTCTTGCAAAGCCACCCCAGCCGACCGTGACCGTAGCCCCCTTGGACTGCCCGCCTCACATAGATTGCGGCATGAGCAACCCAAGGGGGATCTGACCCTTAGCTGGTGACCAGCACTTGCAGCCTTGGTGTCCTACTTGGCCGTTCTTTGCTGAATGCTTGAGGGTTCGAAATAGCTGTCCCTGTAGTCAACCGACCCGTCGTTAGGCTGGTCCTCATTGACCATCGCAGTCACAAAATAACGTCCGCTGTTGAAGTGATAGATCACTTCCGGAATCGTCGTGCTGGCCATGACATTCGAGGCGTAGATCAGATGCCCCTCTTGAAACTGCATTAGCTGCCCTTCGTGGTCATAGTTGTCGCGCGCCACGATATTCCAGCTGTCCTCGTCAATATAGAAGCGGATCTTCGCGAAGGTGTGGCGCAGGTTCGGCAGGTTTTCGGCCTCGACCACCCAGACGCGGTGCAGTTCGTAGCGCGGCAGGTCCGGGTTGACGTGCTTGGGGCGGGCAATGTCGGCGTACTTGATCTTGTTGCCGGCGATCTTGTAGGAGTTATAGGGAATGTACATCTCGCGCTTGCCAAGCAGCTTCCACGTGTAGCGCTCGAGCACGCCGTTGAACATGTCCACCTGGTCGTAGAACTGGTGGCCATCCGTGCCCTCGTAGGGGTTGTCGCAGCACACCGCCGGCGCTCGACGGATACGCTTGATCGCGGGTGAGTAAAGCCAGGCCGAGCGGCCCTGCGGCCCCGTGCCGGCTTTTTCGTGGGCGAGAATGAAGGTGCCCGCCAGACGCGGCGGCGCCACCGTCTCGGAAATGTACTTGATCGACGGCACACCGGGCTTGAGCTCCAGCGGCGGATCAATTTGCGGATTGTTGTAGTAAAACTTGACCTCTTCGATGATCTTCGTCATCGTGAACGTGCCGTCTAGCTGCACGATCATCTGGTTGTTGTATCGCTCGAACGCGTTGCCGCGATACTTCATCTTGTGATTCCAGATCGGCTCGGCGCCCGACTGCGGAATCGGGAAAGGTATACCCAAGAATGCGCCCTTCGGCTCGTCTACGGACTCAAGTGTTGCTTTGGCAGCGTTGACAATCGAGCCATCGAGAATTTCCTTGGGGAAGTTCGCGATGCGGTGCGTCGGATAGACATTCATCCGGTAGGAGTCTGGATAGCGCTTCAGCAACTCCTTGTGCCCCTCGGTCATCTTGTCCGCGTACTTCTCCAGGTTGGCCGCGCTGATGGTGAACAACGGTTTTTCCGATTCTATGTCGGGATAGCTCGGCCAGAAACCCTTGAGCGGACCATTCTGCGGCCTTGGCTTCCATTCAGGGATGGAACCATCTTCGTTCCCCGCCCTGATTGCGCCCACCGGCGTCAGTTCCTTTCCGAGCTTGGCTACTTCCTCGGGGGGAGCCTTGGCCATGGCCGGCAACGCGACCGCCAAGCTCAGCGATGCCCAACATACACTCTTGAGTATTCTCCGCACGAAACAATCTCCTCTCTTGAGATAATTGCGCATTAAGGTAATTGCGTAATGGCAATGATTGCAACTGTCCGCCCCCTCACGCAACACGCTTCACGCAAGCGGCAAGCCTGACAGCTTTGGTTTCTACCGAATGTTTGATAGGGACGCTTTTTTACGCGAACCACGCGCGAAACGCAATAGGCCGCCCGGCAGCCGGCCTCTCGGCGTCAAGCGGAGATCCACACCTCTGCCGTGCGTTGTGCGCGTTCCCGCAACCCTCCACCGGGACCCGCTGGTGAGTGGCCTACGGCTTCTACGAGCCGCCGCTCAGACAGATGGCATACACCCGCAGGCTGTTGAGCAGGTTGACGGCGCCGCCGAAATCGAGGCGCACCTGGTCGAACTCGCGCCCGGCGACCAGGCCGACATAGCGCGTGGCCAGGTTGGGCGCAGGCGGCAGCAACGCCGGCACGTTCAGGATTTGCAATGCGATGGGCGGGCTGCCTTCGGAAGCGCGCGTTGACTCCTGTTCCTGGCCACCCAGAAAGGTCGTGATCGTGGTCTGCTGCCCGACGGCCACCGTCAGCGGCACTGCGCCGTCGTCTGCGGCCACCAGAAAGCCAACCTGTGCACCCGCGGGATTGACCCGCGCGCTGTCAAACACCGAGACGAAAGCCGTGCCCGCCAGCCCCAGCCCGACCTGCATCGTCGCATGGTTTTGCAGATCCTGGTCGACCACTGCGTTTGCATCGACGACCCGGCAGCCGACGCAACCGCCGGCGATTCCCGACTCGACAACCGCGCGCGGCGCCAGCAATGGCGCAAACTGCCGTCCGGGTGCGCAGGACTCGGGCGCCGAGATCGAAGTGCTGCCATGTGTGGGGTCGTCCGGGTTGTTGCCGCAGCCCGCCAAGGCTGCCGACAACGCGAGCGCCCCCGCCTGAAGCAACCGGTGTGTGGGCGTGTGCGCCGACGGTGGCCGGCTGTTGTCGCTCGGTACGCTTGGCCAAGTATGCATGTTCATCATCGCTCAGAATTGATACTTGATGTAGAAGCCGAGATTGTCGCGGTCCGCCAACAGGTTGTTGGCGCCCGCGCCGCCATAGAGGTTGTAGCTGATGTTGAACGACAGTGCCTTCTCGTAGCGCATTTCGATCACCGACGTCAGCGAGTACCGACCTTCCACGAAGTTGAAGTGCGGCGCCGGCGAGTTGCCGTGGATGTCGTGCTGCCACAGAAAGAGCGGCGCGATGCTGATTGACGGCCAGACCGACTCGTAAAGAATGCGTGCGACGACGCGATAGCCCCAGGAGAAGGCATCGGCGAAGGCATCTCTTGGCGCTTGATAGGGATTGAACCTGATGCCATCCGGGCCAACCGTGCAGGCGATGTTGGTGGAGCAGGCCAACCGGGAACCGTCGGCACCGCTGCCCTCGGCGCCGGCGGAGGCATGGGTATAGGCGGTCAGCGGTCCTTCGATCTGCAACTCATCGAACGCGGGGAAATCGAGTACATGGGTCGCAGCCAACTCGTACACCATGAGCACCTGGTCGGCGCCGATCAGCTTCGACGGCCAGTCGGAAACGCTGTAGAGGCGCGTGGCCCCGAGCGTGTACTGGTTGACCTGGAACTCCTCCCAGCCGCGGATGCGGCTGTTGGGCGCCGGGTCGTCTCCAAGTACGCCGCCGCGGTAGGGAGTGATGAAGTTCGGAAACGAGCGCGCAGAACTCGGCACGCCGGCGAGCAGCAGAAAGCTCGTGTCGTCGAAGATCACGTTGCCGTTGGCATCGACGGCGTCGCCGCGATCGTAGATGTAGAACTGGCCGGTGGTGTTCTGGCCGTTGCCGCCGGGCACCCCCGTGCTGTTCTCGTTGAACGAGACTGCCGCGGCCGTCCCGAAGCAGCCGTCTCCCGGGTCGTTGCAGTGCCCCAAGGTGGGCGCCATCGCAGCGAAACCCAGGTCTACCAGGGAAACCTGCAGTGGCAGCTTGGGCCGATAAGCAATTTCGCCCTGAAACGAGTAGTCGCCATAGGTCGTGTTGAAACTCAGCCCGAACATCTGGATGTCTTCCGGGTAGGTCAGCTGCGCGGCCGCCGTGTCGAACGGAATGATCTCGCTGAGCGGCTTGCCGGGCTGGAACAGCAGTATGTTCTGTAGCCCGGTGACCACGTCCAGCGGCGTGCCGTCGATGCCAATATCGGTCAGCAACTCCGGACGGGCTTCGGCGACCTGCACAAAATCGAGAATGGCCTGCACAACGCCGGGGGTTCGCTCGGTCAAGGCCAGATTCGGGCACAATGTAAGAATCTCGAAAGTGTTGCGCGCGTCGCGGCCTTGCGGGTTCCCGGCGGCGCGCATGCAGCTCGCGTTCGAGGCATAGAAGTCGACGTAGGGCAGCTTCGAGTGGTAGTTCATGAAGTAAAAGCCCAGCTCGGTACCGTAGTTCAGATTTTCCGCGTAGTACTTCAGGCTGACGCCGTATTCGCCGCCGTCGCGCGCCTCGTCGTCCGGCTTGCGGCCAACGCTGAGCGTGGTCCGGGACACCAGGCCCAGCGGATTGGCCAAGGCGGTGCCCAGCTGCTCGAAGTCGTCCGGGGCCTGACCGAAGCCACCGTTGAGCCGGTCTGTACCGAGATCGTTGGTCCCGGCGTCGATGAACGAGTAATATGTGCCCGGCGCGGGAATCTCCACGGGCTTCCACTCGAAAGCGTAGTGAGCCTGAACGACCAGCTTGCTGGTCAAGGGGACGAACACATTGGCCATGTTGATGGGTGTGTACAAATCCTCCAGCAGGGCGTTGCCCAGTCGGAAAATATTGTTGGCGTTGATGGGATTGGCCTGGGACAGGCTGTTGACGATCGCCGCGGTGCTTTCGCCCCAGTTGACCACTTGGCGACCCAGGCGGAGCAGCACGTTGTGATCCAGAACCTCGAAGGGCACGGTCAGGTGCAGATCCAGCAGTTCGTAGAACAGAAATTCGTCACGAATCTCGTCCGGCCGCTGCTCGTGGACCACGGCGCCCTTCAGGAGGGTTGCCGGGAAATATCGGTTCGCGAACGGATCGCCGCGGATCAGCACGGACTCGAAGTTCTCCGGCGTCACCTTGTTCGGGTGGGTCTCGGTGAAGTTGTAGTTGACCGGGTCATAGACGCCGCGTCCGCGCACGAACAGCTCCATGTCCCCGAAGCGGAACTTGGCGTCCGTGCTGAGAACAATCGGCGCCTGGACGATGTCGCCCTTGTCGTAGTTGAGGTTGCCGTCGTCGAAATTCATCGACGCCTGACCGGGCGCGTCGCGCAGACGTGCAGCCGGGTAGGCCTGATCGCGTGTTACGCCCTGGCATAGCTGATACGCACCCGCACAGAGGTCTGGATTCAGGTCGGCCTTGCCGACCAGGTAATCGGCACGGTCATGCAGGCGCCATTGCGCCCCCGCGGTGAGGCTGTTGTTGAGGATGACATCGATGTCCTCGCCGAACAGCCCGAAGCTGAAGTCGCTCGCCTGCGCCAGCCCCGCGCAGGAAAGCGCGATGATGGCGGCCCCAATTTCACGGCTCGTTTTCATATTGTTCTCCCCGCAGCGGCACTCGGCCGTTGCCACCATGTCCTAAATTGCTCCGCTGGCGTCCATCCTGTCGTTAATTTAGTTTTCAGTAGTGCTCGATTCGAACCCGGCCGATAGCCGCCGCAGGCAAACTGCCAACCACCCGCTCGCTCGCGCTACTTTGCGACCCGCTGCTGGACGCTGGAGGCTTCAAAGTAGATATCGTCGTAGTCCACCGACGCGTCGATGGGCTGGTCCTCGTTCGCCATGGCCGTCACGAAGTAACGTCCGCTGTTGAAGTGATAAATCACCTCGGGAACCGTGGCGGTGGTCAGCACATTGGTCGCGAAGATCAGATGCCCTTCCTGCAACTGCATCAGCTGGTCCTGGTGGTCATAGTTGTCACGCGCCACGATGTTCCAGCTGTCCTCGTCCAGGTAGAAGTGAATCCTCTTGAACGTGTGCCGCAGGTTCGGCAGGTTTTCGGCCTCGACCACCCAGACGCGGTGCAGTTCGTAGCGCGGCAGATCCGGGTTGACGTGCTTGGGGTGGGCGATGTCGGCGTACTTGATCTTGTTGCCGGATATCCTGTACGAGTTATAGGGTATGTACATCTCGCGCTTGCCGAGCAGCTTCCACGTGTAGCGCTCGAGCACGCCGTTGAACATGTCCACCTGGTCATAGAACTGGTGGCCATCCGTGCCCTCGTAGGGGTTGTCGCAGCACACCGCCGGCGCTCGACGGATACGCTTGATCGCGGGTGCGTAAAGCCAGGCCGCGCGGCCCTCCGGTCCCGTGCCGGCCTTTTCGTGGGCAACGATGAAGGTGCCGGCCATGCGCGGCGGCGAAACGATCTCCGAGACGTACTTGATCAGCGGAATGCCGGGCTTGAGCTCCAGCGGCGGATCGATCTTCGGATTACCGTAGTAGAACTTGACGTCTTCGATGATCTTCGTCAGCGTGAACTTGCCGTCGAGCTGCACGATCATCTGGTTGTTGTAGCGGCGCCCGGCGACCCCGCGGTACTTCATCTTGTGGTTCCAGATCGGCTCGGCGCCCGACTGCGGAATCGGAAACGGCAGGCCCAACGTCGCGCCTTCCGGCCGGTCGACATCCGGCAAGGAGGCCGTGGAGGCGTTCCGAATGCTCGCGTCCAACACCTCCTGCGGGAATGTTGCGGACCGGTGAGACGGGTATACGTCCATCCGGTAGGAGTCGGGATAGCGCTTCAGTAGCTCCTTGTGGCCCTCGGTCAGTTTGCCGGCGTACTGCGCCATGTTTTGGGCAGTGATCGAGAACAGGGGTTTTTCCGCCTCCACTTGCGGGTTGCTGGGCCAGAAACCCTTCAGCGGTCCGGCCTGTTCGGCAGGCGTCCATTCCGGGATCGTTCCATCGTCGTTGCCCGCCCGCTGCGCGCCGACCGGCGTCAGCTCCTTTCCAAGCTTGGCGACCTCCTCAGGGGGCGCCTTGGCCATGGCCGGAAGCGCGACCGTTGATAGGATCAGCATCACCGCCCAGCGGTGCAGTTGGTTCCGCATATGCATCTTCAAGATTCTTCTCCGAAGTTGTGGTTCTGATCGATCGCACAGGCACGTCACGCCGTGCCACGGATGAAGTCGGCGATGCGTCGCAGATCCGTCCGCGATTCGGAAATGATCGCGTTGAGAATCGGCCAGGCATGCGGAAGATCCGGCCTCGACAGCATCTCGACGCGCACGCCTTGAGCCCGCGCCTTGCTCGCGACCGCGTAAGCATCGTCGCGCAGGCATTCCTCGTCGCTCACCGTCAGCAGCAGGGGCGGCAAGCCGGAAAAATCGCCGCACAAAGGCGATGCACGCGGATCGTCCCGACTGTGGTCCCCAAGGTAGGCATTGGCCACAAGCTGGATGGTTTTGTACGAGAGCATGGCGTCGCGGCGATCATTCTCGCGCCAGCTCGGCAGCCGTCCACTGACATCTGCGCCCGGCGAGATCGCCACCGCGCAGCGCGGCAGCGCAAGCCCTTCGTCGCGTGCGGTCTGCAAGGTCGCGAGGGTCAGATTGCCGCCCGCCGAGTCGCCGGTCACCGCGAGCTTCGCGGGCTCCACACCACATTCGAGCAGCGTGCGGTACACGGCCATGCAATCCTCGGGAGCGGCGGGGAACGGATGCTCCGGGGCGAGCCGATAGTCCGGCAGTATCACCTCCGCATCGAGCAGCCTCGCCAGCCGGCCCGCGAAGGCATGGTAGGTGGCGAGCTTGCCGCCGATGAAGGCACCACCGTGGAGGTGCAGAACCATCATTCCGGGGCGGCGCACCGCCATGCGCTCACAAGGAACGCCGGCGATGCTGATCTTTTGGACCGATACACCACGCGGCACCGGCGAAGGGAACGGAAGGTCGAGGATGCGACGAAAGTGGCTCACCGCCGCCTGTTCCGACGGAAAATCACGCTTGAGCATCGCCCGGAACGCGGTCTTGGCCGCAACTGCACTCAGACTTGCCATGACACCTCTCCTCAGCCTGCCGCGAGCCGATAGCCCAGCCCCATCGCCCGCGCGTAAAGTCCGGGGGCGGTGCGCTTGAATCGCCACATGAGCCTGCCGTCCCACTGGGGCAGGACGTACAGCCGGTTGCGGTCCAGCGCGTCCAATGTCATGCGCGCCACTTTGCCGCTGTCGGTGAACGCCCACTTTTCCATGGCCTTGGCCGCGAAGGCCTTGCGCTCGGACGGAAAGCGGCTTTCGTTGATGATATTCGTCGGCACGATGGTCGGGCACAGCACACTGACGTGGACACCGGAGCCCGCGAGTTCCGCCGACAGGGTCTCGGACAGCGACAGCACGGCCGACTTGGTCACGTTGTACGTAGTCATTTCCGGCGCCGCCGCAAAGCCGGCAGCCGAGGCGGTGTTGATGATTCCACCGTAGCCGAGGTCACGGAACCTGGGCGCAAAGAAATGGCAGCCGTGGATCACTCCCCAGAGATTGACGTTCAGGCACCAGCGCCAGTCGTCAAGGTTCACGTCGCCGATGCGACCGCCAACGCCGACGCCGGCGTTGTTGATCACGAGCGTGGTCGGTCGCCCAAGCAACTCGTCCGCCCTGGCCGCAAGCTCCGCAAACTGCGCTTCGTCGCCGACGTCACAGGTGTAGGCAAACCCGCGGCCACCCAGCTGGTTCACCAGTTCCGCAATCTCCTCGGCGCGGCTGGCGTCCAGATCGACGCACAATACGGTTCCGCCACGCCGCGCCAGCTCGCAAGCGAAGCTCTTGCCGATGCCGCTGCCGGCCCCGGTGACCACCGCGGCCGCGTTTCGGCTGTAACTGCGCAGGGACGCTACTTCGGTCATCTGCCATCTCCTCCAGCTCTTGAGAAAACGTATGTGGAACATTAGTCTTCTTTGCCGACGCCCTACCGCGCGTGCGGGGCTTGGGATGCTCAGAAACAGCAGCCCCGCCCCGCCCGGTAGCCAGCGCTCTTCCCCGGCGTTTTGCTCCCCACCGGCGCTGCGTGCGGCCGAACCACTCTGCCGCACGGCGCCGTATTGTTTATGAAGGGCTTGCGCAGACGTTCAGGCTGCGGCGGCCTTGAGCTCCGGCTCGCCCTCGATGAAGGCGCGGAAGGCTTTCGCGGTATCGCCGGTCGCATCGAAGACCTTCTTCCAGACCTGGATCGCCTCTCGATTATCGTGATCCCAAGGATGGAAATTGGGGAGGTAATAGGGCACGTAATGCTTGACCAGCAACCTCATGAACCCCGGACGGAAGAACTGGAAGTCCAGCGCCTTGATCGCGGAGCGCCAGTTAAACAGCTGACCATCCTTGGCGACCAGCCGCAGGCGCTGGTACTCCGAGATGGTGAAGAAGATGGCGGTCATCAGGACCATGCCGGCGATGCGCTTCGGGTAGCTGCCGACCGCATCCTGATAAACATCGAAAGACACCGACTTGTGCTCGGTTTCCTCGATCATGTGCCAGGCGATCATGGCCCCGAGCTTGGGGTCAAAGTCACGGAATATCTCAGGGTGCTCAACGAATACGGCCGAGATCGTGCCCGTGAAGTGCTCGCCGGCGGCCATCACCGAGAGCTGCATGTCGTCACTCAGAACCTTCTGCAGGAATGCCCGGATGTTCTTGAACGCCTGCTCGACTTCGTCCATCGGAATGCCATGCTTTTGCACGGCCTGATTCATGATGTCGTGCTCGCGGGCGTGGTAGTGTTCCTGCTTGATGAAGTCGATGCCGGCCTTGCGCACCTTCTCGTCCTTGAGCTTGACCAGATGGCTGCGCACGCATTGCATCACCCAGCGCTCGCCGTCCGGAACCGCTGCGAGCAGGGCATTCCACCAGTGCGTGGTCCACGGGTCGTTGCTCATCCAGTACTTGGGGACGTCCGTCATGTCGAAATGCAGGTCACGCGGACGGACCTCGTCGTAGCCAATCTTGCGGTTTGCCAATGCCATGATAATTCTCCTGTCTGGATCAACGTGTATGCGCGGAGTCGGTGATCGCCGCGCCGCTACGCCGCTTCCTGAGCTGCCGCGACTCGCGCCTCGGCGCAGCTGAAACGATAGTGCTCCATGGGGAAGTGCTTGGCCCGCCACAGCATTTCCACGGTCGTGGTCGGACGCAACATCGGTGCGTCCCCGTGCTTGTCGAAGTAGTAGCTGTTCGACGACGCGCAGCTGCTGCTGACGAAGACCGTGTTCTGCTGGCGGCGCATCACGTCCTGAAAATAGCGCTCGTGCGGCCCCTGCCCGATCTCGACACGGGTCTTGCCGCGCCTGCGGGCTTCCTTGATGCAGCGCACGGCGTGTATGGCATGCGCCTCGACCATCTTGAAGTACGAGGTGCCCGTCAGACCGTAAGGCCCCAGCATCCCGAAGTAGTTCGGAAACTTCGGCACACTCACGGCCTCATAGGCCTGATAGCGATGCTCGTCCCAGAACTGGCCCAGTTCGACGCCGTCGCGCCCCCAGACCTCGAACGCGGGCATGTTGCCCTTTTCGAATACGCGATAGCCGGTCGCGGTGATGAGCACGTCGATCGGGCGCTCCCTGCCGTCGCGGGTGCGAATGCCGGTCTCGGTGATGCAGTCGATGGGATCGGTCACCAGCTCGACGTTGTGGCGCGTGAAGCTCTTGAAGTAGTCGTTGGAGAAGGTCGGGCGCTTGCAGCCGAAGCCGTACTTCGGGGTGAGCTTTTCGCGCAGCTCCGGGTCATTGGGGATCTGCTCGAGCAGATTGTTCTTGCAGGCCTGCTCTGCCCCGCGCACCAAGCCGGGGATCTGGCGAAAATAGATCACCGCGCCGACCATGACGGTTTCCGTCAGGGCGTCGGTGCAGGCGCGAACGCCGCGCTGCACCAGCGGCAGAATGCGGAAAGCGGACTTGAGCCAGGCGGGGATCTCCGCGTCCGGCTTCTTGAGCACCCAGATGGGCGTGCGCTGGTAGACGTCCAGTTGCGCCACTTTCGACGCTATCGACGGCACCAACTGCACGGCCGTGGCACCCGTGCCGATGACGGCCACGCGCCTGCCGTTCAGATCCACGCTGTCGTCCCAGTACCCGGTGTGCATTACCGTGCCCTTGAAACTGTCGAGCCCTTTGATTTCCGGCTTCTTGGGTGAGATCAGCCCGCCGCTGGCGCCAACCAGGAAGCGCGAATACAGACACTCGCCGTTCTTGAGGCGGACCTCCCACAAATCCCGGTCTTCCAGGAACACGGCCTTGTCCACTTCCGTCCGGAAACGGGCCTTGGGGTAAACGCCATACTTGGCCGCAACGCGCTGGGCATAACGCTGCAGTTCGGCGCCCGGAGCGAACACGCGGGACCAGTCCGGGTTCTGTTCGAACGAGAACGAATAGGTGAACGAAGTGATGTCCACCGCGATGCCCGGATAGCGATTGTCACGCCAGGTGCCCCCCACATCGCCCGCGCGCTCAAGAATCACGAAGGACTCGATGCCGGCCTTCTTCAGCTCGATCGCCAAGCCGATCCCGGAGATGCCGGCACCGACGATGATGACCTCGTGGTCCGGGCGGTGCGGCACGGGCCGTGCCGCACACCCGCTGTCCGGAACCGGAAAATCCGTCCCTGCGCTGAGTAGCGCCGCCTTGCGCTGCGTTGTCGCCACATCGTCTGCCATCTGTCTCACTCCATTGCCGTGATGTAATAACTGCGCGCGGGCCTTGATGCCTCCCGGTCAACCCGCGTCGTTTTCCGCTTCTGCCTGCGCACGCCCCGCGGACTTCGCCCTTCCTGCGCCCGCGCGGGATGTTTTTTTTGCCGCGCCCGGCGCCGGCCGTGCGGGCATTGCCGCTGCCGGCGGTTGCGCGGCGGCAACAGGCCTGGACTGGGGCGCGCTGGACTTGCCGAACATGAGCGGATTGAGCAGCGCCCCGGCAAGCCACTGATAACGAATGCCCAGGGTCCGCTGCATGGCGTCGATGAGATGTGCATCCGGGCCCACCAGGATCCGCGGGCGGTTGTGCCGTATGCCATTGATGATGATGGCCGCCGCCTTCTCCGGGCTGGTCAGCGTGATGCGCGAGAACCACTTGTCGAAATCGGCGCGATCCATGCCCGCGCCCGCATCCAGGCGCGAGCTTTTGGCTATGTTGGTGCGGATGCCGCCAGGGTGAACACAGCTCACTTGCACCGGCAGCTTTTCGGCCAACATCTCGATTCGGAGCGATTCGGTGTAACCCCGCACCGCGAACTTGGCGGCGTTATAGGCGCTCGTCAGCGGGCCGGAAATCATGCCGTAGATGCTGGACACGTTGACCACGTGCCCGTCCCCGGACTCGATCAGCTGCGGCAAAAACGCCTGGGTGCCGTAGCAGACGCCCCAGAAATTGATGCCCATCAGCCACTCGAAGTCCTCCCAGCGCATCTCACGCACGCGCGCGCCCAGACCGACGCCCGCGTTGTTGATGATGAGGTTGGCGGGCTGGCCGAAGTCGCCCCTGATACGGTCGGCATGCTGATAGAACGCTGCCCGGTCGGCGACATCAAAGCAGTATGCACGGGCCTTGCCGCTTCCCACCGCGAGCGCGACGGTCTCCTCGAGTGCCTGTTGCTGGACGTCGCAGGCCGCAACGTCGCACCCGCGCAGGACGAGGTCTAGCACCAGCGCACGACCGATGCCGCTGCCCGCTCCGGTGACGACGGCGAGCTTGTTCTGGAAGGACTTTGATTTCATCTCTCGTCCCTACGCCGCCTTGGCCAGCTGCGCATGCGTCTCCTCGCCAGCAGCCAGTGCATCGCCGTGCTGGGCATAGCTCTTCAGCCAGGCGTCGTAGCCCTTCAGCTCGCCCGCCGCCCATGGCTCGAAACCCGGCTTGAACCAGGCAAGATAGTGCGCACCCAGATCGCGGAAGAATCCGCCGCGCGTGGGCTTGAACAGCCACCACAAGCCCTGGGTCCAGTACTGGACCCGTTCGCGCCGCGTGCATCCGTCGACCCGCAAAACGTGCTCGACCAGCGGCAGCACCAGGGCGTTGAACAGCACGCTCAGATAAACCATCATCACGACGCGCGGCACATACCCCACCTTGGCGATGTCTCGCATGACATCGAAGGCCACGGACTTGTGCTCGATTTCCTCAGCGGCATGCCAGTAGTACAGCGCACGCACACGCTTGTCGGCACCGTCCATGAGGCGGCTGTCGTTATCGAGAATAGAATGCGCCATCGAGGCGGTGAGGTGCTCGGCGCAGGCCGTCAACGTGATCTGCATGCGCGGCGACAGCAGTCGGGTATGCAGAGCAAAAAATTTCTTCAGGAAGGCATCGATTGCCGGAATGTCTACGCCCTGGCGCTGCAGCCGTGCGTTATAGGCGTTGTGAAGCATTCCATGAGCGCCCTCTTGGCGCGCGAAGTCCTTGAACGCCTGCTGAAGCTCAGGTCTAGTTAGTTCGTCCTTGAACTGACGCAGCGAGACGATGAAGAACTTCTCGCCTTCGGGCAGCGTGGTGGAAAAGGCATCGAAGAAACGCGACTTGAACACATGCCCGCCTGCCCAGTAGACCGGAATCTTGTCGTCGAACTGAAGCTCACGCGGCAGCCGCGGAATCATTGTGGGGCGAGATGAAGACAATTCTGCAGACACGTCGAACCTCCGAACGTTAGTTTGATAGTTGGACAACTCTTGGAACCTCTGCGGGGCCGATCCATCCGTAGTGCGGTGTTTCGCTACGCACAGAACGTACTATGAGCGACAGCGCTTGTCAATACACGTGGGCGCCGCCCGCTGGCGAGGTCGCACGGGCCGTGTTCACTCAGCTGCGCAGGCGTCGCATCAGCAGTTGAATATCTCCGCGGCACTCGGCGCCGCGCGCTTGAACAGGTCCATGAAATCGGTCTCCGGTGTGACCAGAACCTGCATCGTGCTGCTTTTGACCTTGCCCGCGAAAAACGTATCCCTTGCCGTGTGATTCAATCCACGCAAGACGAAGACGACACGGGCGCGCTACACGCTTGAATTCAAGCAAGAGGCGGTGCGTGGTGGAGGGTGGTCAAAGCCAAGCCTCGGTGGCCAAGACGCTGGGTCACGTTGAGCAGACGCTGTTCAACTGGGTCAAGGCGAACCGGCAAGGGCAGCTCAAGGACACCGACAGCAAGCCGGTGAGCGCCGAGCAGATGGAGATAGCTCGTCTGCGTGCCGAACTGGCCCAGGTGAAGATGGAGCGCGACATCCTGGGAAAAGCGACGGCGTACTTCGCCAAGGCAGCGAAGTGAAGTACGCCTTCATCCAGCGCCACCGCCAGAGGTGGCCGATTACCGTGCAATGCCGGGTGCTTGAGGTGAGCCTCAGCGGCTACCACGGGCATGTGGCGCGCCAGGCCAGCGAGGCGCCGCGTCGCCACCTGAGTGACGACGCGCTGCCGGTGCACATCAGGGGCAATTCACGCTCAGACGAAGCATGCTTACGGCCGGCCACGCATCTGGCGGGAGCTGCGCAAGAACGGCGCGCGTTGGCAAGCAGCGACTGCAGGCGCTGATGCGCCAGCACGGCATTCGCGCCAAGGGCAAGAAGCGGTTCAAGGTCACCACCGACAGCAACCACGACCTGCCGATTGCGCTGAATCTGCTCGACCGCCAATTCACCATGGCCGAGCCGGACACGGTCTGGGTGGGCGGCATTACCTACATTCCCACCGACGAAGCTTGGCTGTACTTGGCCGTGGTGATCGACCTGTTCAGCCGTCAGGTCGTGGGTTGGTCGATGCGTGCGGACATGGCCCGCGACCTCGTGATCGATGCACTGCGCATGGCATGGTTCAAGCGCCATCCCGACAAGGACGCCGGATTGATTTTTCACAGTGACCGCGGCAGCCAATATGCCAGTGAGGATTTCCGAGACGTGCTCAAGGACTACGGCATCACCGCTTCCATGAGTCGGCATGGCAACTGCTGGGACAATGCCTGCAGCGAAACGCTGTTCGGCTCACTGAAGGTGGAACGGCTGCACGGTCAAGGCTTCATTACTCGCCGCCATGCCAGGGATGAAACGATTGCCTGGCTGCTCTGGTATAACCAGTCCCGATTACACTCCACCTTGAACTACGTCACCCCGATGCAGTTCGAGCAACACTGGCTGACCGATCAGACCAAACAAGCCAGCTCATGACCTCGGTTATGGGGTACGGAATTCGAGGGCAAGGTCAGAAGCGACTTGGCACCTACGAACGGATTTCGTTCCGGAATTCTGCCGGCCCCTCCCGCCTCCGACCTGCCACGGGTCAAATCGGTGATAGATACGCTTACAATTTTGCCAACATGCGGCCTAGTCAACTATCCTCAGGAACCGGGGACGGCCGGTTTTCTTTATGCGCAGCGCTTTTCGGATGAGGTCCGTTCAGGCGTCATCCATCCAGTTGCGGGCACGTTTATTGCCTGGCCGGGCTTGATTTTTAGGCACAGCAAGCTTCACTAGTGGATAATCGTATCGTATAGGCCCAGCAAAGGTGTGTCCGACTCGGGCGTGGCCCCTTCGACAACCTGAATCCATCGCCAATGAAACACGAACGAGAGTTCGGATAGCGCTCGCCAGATAATGACTCTTCATTCAGGACCGGATGACCCCACGGCCGGACAGCTTGCGATCGTTCACGACTACTTGATCCAGATGGGGGGCGCGGAACAGGTTGTGGCGTCGCTGCACAAAGCATTTCCGCATGCGCCGATCTATACCAGCGTGGTGGATCGGAAGCAGCTGCTTCCGGCGCTGCGCGAGGCGCCGATCCACGATTCGTGGATGCGTTCGCTGCCAGGCATCTCGCGCCGGTTCAAAAGCTACTTTCCGCTCTACCCGGCGGCTTTCCATTCCTTGGGCACCATCGATTGCGACCTGGCGCTGATCAGTAGCAGCGGGTTTTCGAAATGGGCGCGTTTTTCTCCCCGGACGATCAAGATCAGTTATTGCCATACGCCGGCGCGCTTCCTTTGGATGCCGGACCAGTACATGGAGCACGAGCCGATCCACCCAATGCTCAAGGCGGCCGCCAAGCTGATGCTGAAGCCCTTGCGCCAACGCGACTACGCGATTGCGCAGAAGATCGACCATTTCATCGCGAATTCCGCGTATATCCAGGCGCGGATCAAGCAGTTCTATGGCCGTGATTCAACCGTGATCCATCCGCCGGTGACCCTGACGGAGTTCTCGGCCACGCAAGACCATGGTGGTTATTACCTGATCGCCTCGCGCTTGGTGGGTTACAAGCGCATCGACATTGCGATGAAGGCCTTTTCGCAGAACGGGCGGCGCTTGATCGTTGTTGGCGACGGCCCCGACCGCGCGCGCCTGCAGGCCATGGCCGGCCCATCCGTGGAGTTCAAGGGATGGCTGCCTCGGGCGGAGATGCTGGCCTATTTGCGAAACTGCTATGCGTTCGTGTTTCCGGGGCTGGAGGACTTCGGCATTACGCCGGTGGAGGCGCAGGCCTGTGGAAAGCCGGTGCTCGCTTTTGGCGGGGGAGGCGTTCTGGAGACCGTGGTGCCGGGTTTGAGCGGGATGTTCTTCGATGCGCAGTCTGCGGATTCGTTGAACGGACGCCTGCAGGATTTTGAAGCGCAGCAATGGAATGCGGGCGCCATTGCCGGGCACGCTGCCCAATTCGGCGAAGCGCGCTTTATCAGGCAGATCACCCAGTATGTGGACGAGGTGCTGGCATCGCGCGGTTCGGCTGTCGAGGGGTAGCCGTTTCTGGTTCTGACGGCCATGCCGCAGCAGATTCATTTTGCGGGGCGCCGCTTGGCGGCATGGCCGTTAACTCAGCGGTAGAGCACTGCCTTTACGGGGGGTCACTTGTTCAATCCCAGTACCGCCCACCATATTCCCCGGTCGATTGCATTCCGGGCCATCTTGGAGCCGGTTCGCGCGTCGGCCCGTGTACCCCACGCTGCCTCGCTCGGGTACAGGTACTCGTCGAACGCATTGTCGCGGAGCCGTCGGCCCGAGCAAACGCGCCGCTGGAGCAGCCTAGCAATGATTGCAGTCCCGAATGCGCAAGCGCTGCCCGCGGCAGTGCGCGGCGGCATCGCATGAACAAGAACGAAGGCATCGTCCTGGTTTCCACGGCGGATTGGGACAACCCCTATTGGACCAACAAGCAGCATGTGGCGGTGCAGCTTGCCGCACGGGGACATCGGATTCTTTATGTCGAATCGCAGGGGCTGCGGGCGCCAACCGCCACGGGCAAGGATCTCAGACGAATCGCCACGCGGCTGAAGCGCGGGCTGCTGCCTCCCAGGCAGGTCAGACCCAACTTGTGGGTGTGGTCTCCCCTGGTCATCCCGCTGCACGGCCGGCCAAGCATCAGAAGGATCAATCGCTACCTGTTGCAAGCGGGCGTGGCCTTCTGGTGCTGGAACAAGCGGATTGCGCCGGAAATCCTGTGGACCTATTCGCCGCTGACCACACAGCTTTATGACGCTGACCGGTACTCGCTGCTGGTCTACCACGCAGTGGATGACGTCAAGGTCCAGCCTGGCGTGCCTACCGAAGCCGTCGCGCGCGGGGAGGATGAGCTGTCACGCCAGGCCGATCTGATCTTCGCCACGGCTCCGCACCTGTACGAAACGCACAAGCAGCTGAATCCCGAGACGCATTACTTTTCGAATGTGGCGGACTTCGAGCATTTCAACAAGGCGCTTTCCGACGATACCCAGGTGCCACAGGACATCGTCGCGATCCCCTCGCCGCGGCTCGGCTTCGTCGGTGCGATTTCAAGCTACAAACTCGATTTTCCGATGTTGCGCGAACTGGCCGATGCGCATCCGCAATGGTCGTTCGTGTTCGTGGGGGAGATTGGCGAAGGCGATCCGCTGACAGACTCTTCGCTGTTGCGAAACGCAAAGAACATTCATTTTCTGGGCGGGCGCCCTTATGCCTCGCTGCCCGCTTACCTGAAGGCCATGGATGTCGCATTGCTGCCGAACGTGTTGAACGACTACACCCGCTCGATGTTTCCCATGAAGTTCTTCGAGTATCTGGCTGCGGGGCGACCAGTGGTGGCTACGACACTGCCTGCGCTGCGGGCGTACCACGGAGTAGCCACGTTCGCGGACGGCGCCGAGGCTTTTGCAGCGGCCATTGAAAGGGTCTTGAGCGGTGATTGTGCGCCCTTGAGCGACCGGCTCGCCGCGGCGAAGGAGCAGACCTACGAGATCCGCACCGACAAGATGATGGCCTTGGTGTCAGCCGCGCTCACGAAAAAGCGTGCGTAGCAGCGGTATGCGAAGCAGTACCGGGCTGGCGGCACGCCGAACGGGGCCTACCCAATAGGCCAGGCCACACCACAGGGCGCCGCTCAGCAAGGCATTTCCGGCAAGGCTCCCATAGGCGCCCATCCCTCCCATGCCCGGCAGTGCGAGCCCGGCCAGCGCCTGCACGGCAAGCCCCGCACAAATCCAGAGACCCAGCGGGATCAGGTCTCTCCAGAGGGAGAGGCGTATGAGGCACAGGGTGAAGACGACCGCGCTGTAGCTTGCGACAGCCAGCCCCACGGTTGGCGGCCCCAGGCTCCGCCACAGTGTCAGGTTGACGAGAATACTCGCGGCACAGGCGATGGCCGTGATCGCGAACGATTCCAGGTTTCTGATCTGCGCGTTGAGCGCCTTGATCAGGTAATACCCGGTGACGGTCATCCCCAAGGCTCCACCCATCCATTGAAGAACCGCCTGGGTGGTTTGTACCGATTCCTCGCCGAACGCACCACGCGCGAATACGACCCGTACGATCGGTTCTGCGTTGAGCGCGATGAAGCCGGCGATCGGGAACGCCAGGATCATGATCGTTGACGCCATGTCGGTGACATGACGTTTGGCATCATCCGATTTGGAGCCGCCGTGCAGGGACATGGTCAGTACGCCCAGCGGCATGGCGATCAGCTGTACGGTGGTATCGGACACGAAGCGCGCGTAGTCAACGCTTGGAATGATGGCTGTGCCCAGGTGGGACGAAACCATGCGTTCCACCAGCGTGTTGATCTGTGCCACCAGAGGAAGCCCCAGCAGCGGGACGATGCTCACCAGAAACCGGCCGGACATATGGGCCATCAACGAAAGCGGAATGTGGCCGCGAGGCCACACGCCGCCCAGGCGCCTGAGTTGCACGAGCGTCCATAGAAAGAAAACGAAATGGCTGGCGAAGACAAGCGTGGCCAGCCAGTGATCCTGATGCGTATACACGGCGGCCGCCGCACCGGAAATGGAACCGATGTTGAGCAACATCGGGCGCCATGCGATCGCGCCGAAACGACCGAAGGCCGCCTCGATGTAACTGAGCATGCCGCCGAGAATGAAAAACGGCGTCGACAGGCCCATGATCTTCAGAAGCTTGGCGGCAAGCGCCTGTGCCCCTGGCGCGACGCCGGGCGCCATGAATCCGACGATCTCGTGAGAAAACGAGTACAGCAGACTCGACACCACGACCGAGAACACCAATCCATAAACCGCCGCGACCAGCACGAGCACTTTGGCGTGGTATTCGTCTTCTGCCTTGATCTTGCGATACAGCGGCAGCAGGCCGGCGCTGAGGCTATCGCCAATCAAGGCTTGCGCCGGCATCAAATAGGCGGTCTGTGCGATGCGGAAGCCGGCGGCGGTCTGCCCGGTTCCAAACCATGCCGCGAACAGGACCTCGCGCAGCAGCCCCACCAGTTTGGAGGCCAGGCTCCCGAAAACGATTGAACTGATCTTGCGGCTCATGGCGCCCTGCTTGGTGCGGCATCCCGTATGAGCCTCAGATACTGACGCGCCACGCCGTTCCAGGAATATGCCTGCGCGACCGTGCGCGCCGCGGTCCGCATCGCTTCATGGTGCACCCGGTCGGCGTTCATCCGGGCCAGCGCCGCAGCGATTTCCGCCGCCGTCGGCTTCACCACGTAGCCGTTCCTGCCTTGCTCGATCACATGCGGCGCGCAGCCCACGGCGCTCATGATCACGGGAACTCCGGCAGCCATGGCTTCCAGGCATACCAGCGCCCAGGTTTCGTATTCGCTCGGCAAGACGAATGCGTCCGCGACCTGAAAGAAGGCTTCGACATCCGGTCTCGTCCCCCAAAACCTCACGCGGTCGAGAACGCCGAGCTTGCGCGCCATGTCTTCATAGTGGCTTTGATTGCTGACCCGCCCGCCGACGACCCAGAGGACCACATCCGGTGCAGAGGCCGCAATGGCTTCCAGGACGAGGTCGAGACGCTTGCGCTCGAATTCGTGCCCGACAAACAAGGCGACGAAGTTTCCGTTGATCCCCTGTTCGATTCGGCGGGCGGTTCTGGCCTGGGGCGGCAAGGCCACGAAACGGTCGAGATCGACCCCATTGTGGACAACGCCGGTGCGCATGCCGTCTCTGAGGTAGGGACGGGCTTCTTCGAGCGTCTGCTCGGAAACGGCGACGGCGGTTTGCACGCGCCCCAGGCGCAGGATGATGCGCTCTCTGAGAATCCGGAAGTGAAAGGCCGGATTGAAAAACTGTGGGAGTCGCCTCAGCAAGGGCCTGTGGTCCGCCCGGTATTGATGGCTGAATACATTGTGGATGACAACCACGTCACCGCCCCAGGCCTCCAGGTTGTGATCGACCGTTATGTAGCCTGCGTTCTCATATTTTCGCAGCTTCATCCTTCCCAATGCGGAGAACACCAGAAGCTGCGCCAAGTGCCGGATTCGCGACGTGACTTTGAAGCCCGGCTGCCATCGCTTGAGCGCTTGACCGAACGCGATGACATCCACGTTCGGCAGGTCTGGGACGGGATAATCGGACACCACGACAACCTCATGGCCGAGTTCAATCAAGGCACGGGCGGTCTGCAGCGCGACGCTCCCGCCCCCGGTGCCGATCGGGTCTCGTACGGCAATCGCGATTTTCAGGGCCGCGACACTGTCGGCGCCGGCGATATGGTCGGGTGGTGCGGTCATCTCAGTGCGTGCAATTCGTCATGCGATTCATGAAAGCCGCGCGGCGTCGATGGCTTCGTCGTAAATCGACTCCAGCTTCTCGGTCTGGCGCGCAATATTGAAGCTCTGCTCCACGCGCGCCCGACCGCGCAGCCCCATTGCCGTTCTCAGATCCGGATTCAGGAGCAGCTTTCGGATGCTGGCGGATAGCGCCTCGACATCGCGTTCCGGACACAACAAGCCGGTCTGCTCATGGACGATGGCCTCTCCGATTCCGCCGGATTCGGATGCGACGACTGGCACGCCCTGGGCGCTTGCTTCCAGGTTCACGATCCCGAAGCCTTCCATGTCGCCGTCGGCGGCGGTGATGCTGGGAACGACCTTGACGGCAGCCTGCCGAATCCAGGCCATCACTTCGTGATTTGGCAGGGTGCCGACGAAACGGCAGCGGCCGGCAATTCCAAACGCTGCAGCTTGCGCCTCCAAATCGGCGCGCCGCGGACCGTCACCAATGACGACAAGCCGCAAATCCTCGAATTCCGGCGCAAGCTTCGCCACCGCGCGGAGCAGATAGGTCGTGCCCTTCTTCTCCACCAGACGCGCGACATGAACGATCAGCCCCGGCTGCCCCGGCCCTTGGCGGGGCGCGATGCGCTCGCAGTCGATGCCGATGTAATGAACCCTGAGCTTGTCTGGCGGATAGCCCCTGGCCAGCGCGGACTGGCGGATGAACTCCGAGACGCACAGGAACATCGAACCCCGGGCGGCCAGCCTTTTCCGGAACAGCACGCCATTGACCAAGGCCGGGCGACCGGATCGCAGGCAGTCGAGGTCCATGCGCGTGACGTCAAAACCATGCAACGTCGTGACCAAGGGAATACCAAGGCGCTGCGCGAGCGGAACGGCGTAGACACCGTCGACACCGAAGTGGCAGTGGATCAGACTCAAGCGATCTTGCGCCAACCCTGGCAAAAACGGTCTTGCGCGCGGCAGCAGCGCGGTGCTGAGCGCCCGCAGCGACGAAGCGTCGGACTTTGCGGCGCTGCCGCGAACGGTTCGATTTCCGGGGTCTCCGAACGACCGCGAACCAATGTAGACCGGCGAATACCGCGCGAGACGGCCGGCCTGCTCATAGATGAAGGTCTCCGACGGCTTGAACAACTGGAGACGAAATATCCCGACCTTTCGGCTGGCCGCGGGCTGTGGATGAAGTCTCTGGATACTCAAGCGAGCGGTCCCGACAAGGGCGCCGGCACAAGGCTCGTTTCGCTGCTGGAAACCGGTGGCGCGGACATGTACATCAGCAGCACACATAACCATGTAAGAAAATGATTGAGGTTGTGGTTGCTCATGGCGAACCAGAGCACGTGCAGCAGGGCGAGATTCTTGGCCACCCTCAATACGGACAGATCCGGGCTGTCTTGATCGCCGGACATGCGTGGCCGCTGAGCGTACCGCCCCAGCAGCAGCAGACCCGCTATGCCGATGAGCACGCTGCCCAGCACCCCCAGCTCGAAGAAGAACTGGAGATAGGTGTTGTGGATGCCGTGCTGGGAACCGAAGCCGGTGCCGACAAGCGGGCTGTCACAGAACTGAAGCCATGCGTAGCGCCAGGCCACAAACCGTGAAGCGGCGCTCGCATTGGGATCGGAAAACGCCCTGATCCCTTGTTCGATCAGGCCCAGTACGTCGTAGTAGCTTTGAGCGCCGATGCCGAGCACCAGCGCGGCAACCGCGGCGATCGATACGCGCTTGAGCTTGGTGGCCGCCGTGCCGCCACGAAGGACGAGATACGCCAACGCGGCCACGTAGGCGACATAGGCGGCGCGAGTGGTTGTCAGAAACAGGGCCGCCAGCGTGAGGATGTACAGCGGACCCAGCAGCGCCATCGGCAGCGACAGCTTCGAGCGGGCCTGCTTCAAGGGTATGCGCTGCATGATCAGCACGGTCCAGATCGACAGCATGAAACTCGAAACGATTCCGTATTCGTTGGGATAGGAGCCCGGTGAGAAGCGCAGCAGCCCGTAGCCGAACTGGGTCAGCACCTGGAATTTGTCGATGAACTCCACGGAGAGAACGCCAAGGTAGTAACCGACAAAAAAGACATAGCCCGCCGCCAGCGTGATGACATAGCCCAACAGAACCAGACGCAGCCCGAGTACCCGCTCGGCGATTACCGATTCGGCGCTTCGCGGCTCGTTGCGCCACAGATAGCTTCCAAGTGCCAGCGCGAACAGCAGCATCGACGTGAACAGGCCGACGCGCACGATCGGATTGTCGTCATTGGAGAGGCCTGAAACATCGTGATAGGCGTACAGGATGCCGGCCGAGATCACCATGTAGACCACCACCGGCATCATGATGAGAAAGTCCGTGAAGACTTTCCGGTTGATCCCCCGGCACGCGAAAACCACGATGCCGATCGGCAACAGGGCGTAGTAGAACCGGAAGGAGCTCGGTAATCCCGGCACCGGGGTCAGGGCCCCGATCGGACCCAGCAGACAAAACCCGGCATAGACGGCGGCTTGGGGGTTGATCCGCATGTGAGGTCTGAACGGCGAGTCGGCGCGTTGAGGCTCAGCGCCTGCGCGAAAAGCCGACGACCATTACTGCAAAGCTTGAAAGCATGAATCCAAGCACCAGCCCCAGCAGCACGATGACTTTCTTTTGGGGCCGCACGGGTTCCTGGGGAACCACGGCCGGGTCCAGCACCCTGAAGGCGTATTCCTCGTCGCCCTGGGCCAGCATGCTGGTCTTGAGTTCGCTTTCGATCAGCTTGTAGATGGCGGTGCGTATCTCGGCGATGCTGTTCTGCTCAAGCTGCCGTTTGAGGTAGGCAAGATTCTTTTCGGCGCTGGAAATGGCGCGGTTGCGCATCCGTTCATTGGTTCTGCTGACCAGTTCAGACGCCCAGTGCGCCGCCTGTTCCGGATCTTTCCATTCGATACTCAGTGTCACCAGACCGGTGGCGCCATCCTGCTCCACGGTGCGGATCTTCTTTGCGAAGAGCTTGTTGGCGTCCCATAGCGTGGGCACTTGCGCGGGGTCATCCACTAGCCATTGGTTTTGCTTGGCATCCCATTGATCGCCGAACAAGACCGGAAGCAGTTTTTCATCGCTGACGAACTGATCCGTCAGTGCGCGGGATTCCAGCGTCGCCACCGCTTCGACTTCCCGCCCGCCAGCGCCGCCGATGGACATGCCCGCCAGTGAGGCGAGTCCGCCGAGTTGGCCACCCAGGCCGGAGATCCCGCCCGACTGCCCGCGCTCGCTCGTGGGCGCCAGCAAGACTTCAGCGCGGTAAATCGGCGTGGCGCTCAGCGCCCAGGCAAGGCCCAGCGCCAAGCCAAGCAAAGTGCTGGTGAGAATCCACCATTTGCCACCAAGCAACAGTCCGCCAATCTCGGTGAGCGTGACCTCGCTCGAACCCGAGGTATTGCCAGGAGTGATCATCTTGAATACACCGGTCGTTACGTATTGAATCGATAAAGCTCTTGAATCAGAGCGACGGGTTTCGCACTGAAGGCGGCGTTACCGGATGAGTCCGCTACGAGCCTTGCCGCCGAGCGGCGGTACTGTCTCGGTTGCTCCGTACAAGCGAATTCCGTCTCGGACCATCTGGCCACCATCGCGAGTCAGCGGCCGGAACAGGATGGGTGCGCGCCGCCGTGTGGACCGGGCAAAAAACAGGTCCATCGGGATATTCACATAAAACCCTTTGTCGAACGAGCCTTCGCCGAAGTCATCGGCGGAAACGTTGGTCTTGGTGGCGAATGCCCCGACCGAAACGCCGCTGTCGAAGAAGTGGGCGATGTTGAGCGTGCCGCCCCAGTCGCCGGCAAGATAACGCCCGTAACTGAATTGGACGAGCGTGTCGATGGCTCGCATGTCGTAGTACGCGGTGAGATGACCGGTCGTGACCTGATAGTCCAGGAAGTCGAGGCGCTGGTCGTAATCCCGCTTGCGCACGCGTGCCAAGTCCAGGCCCAGGGCGAGCGGGCTCTGGAACGGGCGGTACAGCACTTCGCCGGCGATGCCGCCGTACATTTCCTCGAACAGGCCCGCGGATACCCGGCCATACCAGGATTCGCCCACCGGAAAGAAGTAGTTGGTCTCCAGCCTGACCAGGTTGTTCTCGCCCTGCTTGAGATATTCGGCGATGTCGCTGCGCACATGCGGCAGCACGCTGTCGGACTGAAGTTCGAGCTTGTCGAAATTGTTGTAGATGTTGGCCCCCACCTGGGTCGAGATGCTCCAGTTGGGGGCCAGCGACAGGGAGGCGCCCAGTTTCCACCAGAGCTGGAACAGGTAGAAGCCATCCGGCCCACCGACGTGTTGCCTCCAACCGGGGCCGGAGGAAAACGACAGTCCGGGGTAGTCCTGGGTTCCACCCTGTTGCTGCCAGTGCGAGAACAGGTCCGGGCCGGAAACGCGAATAGCGCGCTCGGCCTCCTCGGGTGCGGCATGGCCCAGCGCCAGGCGCTCGACTTCGCTGCGCACCAGATTCACTCGATACGCTTCAAATCCGAGATAGACCTCGATCAAGGTGAAATTGCTGACCTCGGGCGGCGCTCGCTGCGCCAGAACGCGCGACAACCTGCCGAATGCTTCCGCCTGAGAGCGGTACCGGCTTTGCGCATACCAAACCGTGAGTGTTCCGGTGTCGGCTTGATACGAATAAGCCTGCAGGCCGAAACCTTGCTCCGCCATCGCCTGGTGCAAGTGCATGGTTGTGCCGGGCCTGAGCGTTTCGATCTCTGCGCTGCCCAGCGTAGTATCCGTGTCTGCGGACCTCTGCGCCTTGTCTGGAAAGTCCGGGAGTTGATCCTGGGGACGCCGAAGCTGGGGCATCGGCGGATCGAGGAACTTGGGGACGCCCTGCGCTTCGTTGAAGTTGGTCCGGAACGAAACGCGCGCCGTGAGGATCGAGCCGCGCTCCCAGCCCAGGCTGGTATCCACGATACGGTTGGGACGCCAGTTCAGCCCCAGGTTGATCGGGAAGCTTATGTCCTGATCGTTGTCCAGGGCCTCGGACTCGTAGTCATTGCCATCCCATTCGGCGACGAATGACAGACCGGACCACGGGCTGCTCCAGCGCACTCCGCCGAACAGGCCGATCTCGTCGCCACGGAACAGGCGATCGAACCCACTGTTGCCCGGCGTGCCGTCGGTCGAGCGATCTGAAAATTCGTCGGATATCTCGCTGAGCGGATTATCCAGGCCGCCACGCGCGCCCAGACGCCCCCAGCCGATCCCAAGCGAGAAGTCCCAGTCGTACCAGCGCCGGTTGGCAACGAGGTATTCGCCCGAGAACAGCCCGGTACCGCCCATGTCGCGCGCGCCGACCGCCAGCGAGGGCCAGTGCGGACCCTCATGAAGCAGCACGAATTTGGCATCGACCGATCGATCCTTGTAGCTCTGGTCGCCGCTGAAGCTTTCCGGCCCATAGAGCCGGTTGCTCACTTCGGTGTAGCGGAATACGGCCTCCAGGCGATCCAGGACCTGCAGCGAGAATTGCAGCTGGTTGTAGGGGCGTACCGTGGAGACGCCTACGGCGAATTCGCCTTCTTCCGAGACGCGCGCAGTGGGCGTCTGCAACAGGCCGACTTCCCCGTAGTCGTTGAGGATATCGAACTGCGGCGCCTGTCCGGCGGAAATGCCCGGGCTGAGCACGGCGCAGCCGAACGCCAGCGCCCAGCGCCAGTATTGGCGGATCATCAGGCGAAAAACCGCCATGGCCGGGCGCCGGAAATCGTGCCGGGGCTCAGTTGTTGTCGCCGATCACGGCCAGCGCTGCTGCCGAAACCGCAAGGTTGGAGAAGATGCCCAGCAACTTTTCGCTCAAGACCCATCCGTTGAGCGGCGTGGCGTCACGCGGAACGACGATATAGCTGCCAGGCGGCACGTCGACCCGGCGGAAATTCCAGAACGAGGTTTCAAGCTTTCGGGCCTGGCCACTGGGCAGGATCAGAAAGGCACGTTCGTCATCCGCCCCCTGGGTGAAGCCGCCGGCCATGTCGATGTATTCCGAAGCATCACGGCCCGAAACGAATGCCACCGTTCCGGCGTTGAGCACCTGCCCTGTCACGGTGACAGTGGCGGGGCGCTTGGGCATGTAGAGCTTATCGCCGGGCTCGACCACGATGTCGAGCTCGGGGCGCGCCGCGAGCACCTGCGGGTCGGTTTCGGTCACGACCCGGCCAACGGTCGGGCTGCTTTCCAAGCTTTGGACGATACCGGACAGGAAGCCGGACGAAGCATCGGAATCCGGCAGCGCGCCGCTGGTCACCGCGGTCACCAGTGCCTCGCGCAGATCCTTGGCGGCGCGCTGGTTGGTGATCTGCTCGGCACGACGCGCGGACTCGCGCGTCAGCACAGCGCCATAGGGATAAGCCTGGTCGGTCAGCCCGCCGGCGCGACGAATGATGTCGGACAAACGCTCGCCGCGAATGATGCTGTACGCGCCCGGAAACCGGACTTCGCCATACAGCCGCACCACGCCGTTTTCCTGGCCGACATACACCGGCCTGAAGTTGAGGATATCGCCCGGGTGCATGTCGATCGCCAAGGTCTGATCCTGACCGACGTCCAGGGTCTGATAGCGCGACTGTCCAGTGTCCAGGGCCTGGGCATAGGAAACATATTCGACATTCTCGCGATTGCCTTCCGCCGTCAGGCCGCCAGCAGCATCGACCACGCTGCGCAGGGCCGTTCCATCGGCCACCGGATAAAGCCCCGGACGGCGGACCTCCCCGAATACCGCGACCGAACGTTCCAGCAGAAACGGCAGGATCTGCGGTACTCGCTGATAGATCCGGGGACATTGACTGGCCGGAGCGAGTTGCTGCCGCGCCGCACTCGATGGCAACTGCGAACGCGGGCCCGACGATACCAGCCTGGCGCTGCGCCCGGCCTGGCCATTTCCGGTGATGAACGCATCGCCCTGCCCGTTCGCAGAGCCCTGACCAAGAATCAGAGCCTGATCCCTGTTCTGTACCTGCTGCCCCGGCGTTGCCGGCAGATAACCGTCATACGACGGCGCGCTATCGTCGCGATTTCGCGCGTCCCCGTTCGCCGCCTCCTGAATATCGCCCCATTGATCGGACATGCCGAAGGAATCACGCTCGGACGCAAAAATATGGACCAGGCGGGATGCCCGCTGCGACGACAGCAGCCTCGTCAATTGATCGAGCCCGGGACAGGACGAAACCTGGCGGCCACCGCCGGCCACGGCTGAGCGAACGTCCGAAGAGCTCAGATACTCGACATCAGACCGGCTCAGGACGACGATCAGATCATTCGGGCGCAGCGACTCTGCCGGCACCAGCCCTCCCGGCCCGCGCTGCAACGCGGACCAGCGGCGCACGCCGCCCGCCTCGGTGGTGCGTTCGATCAGGATGGCGGGGAAGTAGGCCTCCTCTCCGCTATCCGACGACAGCGGCGCGGCGACCTGCAGCACATCCGCGAGACTCATGCCCGCGCTCCACTGGTAGCGTCCGGGATATTTGACGAAACCTTCGACCCGGACCTTGTCTTCGATCCTCGGAGAGACCTGCTTGATCTTGATCGCATCGCCGTCGTGCACCGGCGCGGAACGTTCGATCACCCCGTCACGCCCGATATCGACGATGACGCGTCCGTGCGAGGGCGAAACCCGTTCGATGGTTGCTGCGGCCGAAGACGAGGCCCGCAAGCCACCCGCCAGCTCCAGCATCTGTCCGACGCTCCGTTCGCCGTCGAGTTCATAGATCGCCGGCCGTTTGACTTCGCCATCGACAGCCACCTGGGCGCCGACCGGTGGCACGAAGATCACATCGCCCGGCATCAGTCGCAAATCGGCGTGGGCATCACCACGGATCAACAGGTCGTAGAAATCCAGGGTGGACACCACACGCCCCCCACGCTTCAGCTGAATCTTACGCAAGGAACCGGAGAGCCCGACACCGCCGCCCTGAAAGAGGGCATTGGTCATGGTGCTGAGCGAACTGACGGTATAGGACCCGGGCTGGTTGACATCGCCGACCAGGAATATCTGCATCGAGCGTAGCCGCCCCAAGGTGACATCCGCCTTGGCGCCGATGATGCGCTGCTCTATCTGAGCCCGAACGGTCTGCTGGACTTCCGCGAAACGAAGTCCGGCGACATCGACGGGCCCGATACCCGGAATGTTGATTGCCCCGTCCCGGCTGATCTCCAGAGCGTAGGAGGCGTTGTTGTTTTCGTAGATCTGGACCCGGATCAGATCACCCGGGCCGACGACGTAATCGGCCGGCACCGGGAAGTTGTCAACGGGCGCGAATGTGCTGGGCGCCGCGCCGATGAACAGGCTGTATCCGAAGGGCTCGAGATTGGCCGAAAAGGGAGTATCCGTAAACCGGAGGTACTGCCGTCTGAGTTGCAGAACGCGCTGACGGGCCTGCCGCTGCCGTTCGGCACCGAGCACCGGATCATCCTGAACCCCGGAGCCACCGTCGCTGCCGCGCGCCTGGGGGACTTCGCCGGAACCGTATTGCTCGAACGAGCCATCGTTCGAGCCCATGGGCCGGGATTCCGCGTAGGCGTCGATCAACTGCTGGCGCTGCTCGGGGCTGAGCGTATCCAGAATGTCTGGCGAACCGCTCTGCGCAGCGGCAATTCCGCAGCCGAAAAGTACCAAGGCCGTGGCGGCGCATCGAACCCATTCACCAATCAGCCGGCGGCTGGCAGGCAGCTCAAATCTCACGCGGAATCACCCTGCTGTCTGAAAATGACATGGCTTGAGGAAACCTCTGCATGACCGACTGCGCTCGACATCTCGCGTTTCGGCAGTGCTCGAAATGCTCATTTATTTCAATACCCCCCCGCTTCCTGCGCGCTGGCGAAACGCGACCTGCCTTCGCGCGCTACGGTTATGCAGCGGCTCCTTAGCTCATGAACCAAAGCGCCCTGAGCGTCAACGGCTTACGCGGGAGCCGGACGGTCAAAACTGGTCGAATGCTACATGAGCGATCCCGTTCTGTGCGCGTGAACATCGAGGTGAATCGCATTTTCTGATTGGCATCTGGACAATTAGCCGCTAAAGTGAAATCCACTAGTTTTGGTTGAAATGCGGCTTGACCGCAAACCTTTCCCGTGGAGCGGACCATGAGCAAGCTGATCCCCCTGGCTGTACTGGCAACTGCGGTGTTTTCCGCCCCCCTCGCATTCGCGCAGGAGACCGGCACCCCCGCCGGCGCGTCCGCAGCGAATGAGGCAACCGAGGCGGCAGGCGCGGTTTCGATCGGTGTGGGTGCCGGAACCGCAGCGATCATTGGCGGAATCGTCGCCGCCGGCACGGACGACAACGAGCCCGACGCCCCCAACGACACCGTAACGCCTCCGGGCACTTCGCCCTCCACGTCGACCTCGACCAGCACTTCGACCGCGACCGGCACTTTCTAGACAGCGTCTCGTCGGCGCGCCGGGCGATTGGATTTCACGCAAGGAGCCGCTAGAGTGGCGACTATAGGCAGTGGCGGCTCCAACATCCGCTGCTGCCATGTCCATATTTCGAACGGCCATTTTCGAACGGTCACTTCCGAACGGAGTTTCCACACATGAGCAGCACAATCAAGGTTCTCGCGATCGCATTGGCAATGACGGCAGCGCCCGCCGCATTCGCGCAGGAATCCGGCAATTCCGCAGGCTTTGGTGCCACCGAGAATGCCTCGGGCAATGCCAAATGGATGTCGGTCGGCGTCACGACAGGCGCGGCCGTGGTCATCGGCGCCGCGATTGCGGCCGCCACCGATGATGACAATGCCGGGTCCGGTACGTCCACCGGCACGTCGGCCACCGGGACATCGACGGCAACCAGTACCAACTGAGTCTGCTCGCACTACGTGTAAAAGGGCTGCCCTTGCGAGGGCGGTCTTTTTTTATGGGTTCGCGGACAATCCGGTACGCCTTGAATGGCCGAAGCTCGGCACGCCAGGAATCCGCTTTCTGCGCTGACACCGTAAGGCGACGAAAGATCTGGGAATCAAGCAGTCTTTAGCAGACGTTCCCAATTCAGGGCCGGCGCATCCTCATGGAAAGAACGCCTGCCGGCAATCGCGACACCGTCGGAGCGTCGAAACCAATAATGATTCGTGAGCTTCGAGCGGCGGGTCGGGAAATTCAGATTCTCGACCACGGGAACCACCCGGTGCTCCAGACCGAGAATGGCCAGGTCGGTTTCCGCGCCCATCTCGAAGCGGGCTTGAAATGGTACGCCGTATTCTCGCGGCTCCAGCATATCCAAGGTCCCATTCAGCGGGCGCCCCTCAAGCTGCGAAATTGCTTCCAGGCCCAACACGGGAATACCCGAATACTCGAAGCGGCCCAGATCATTTGGCAGTCCCGCTGTGGACGCAATCAATCCATTCCGGGTTTCGATCAACACGCGGTCTTCAGAACGCCAGGTTGCACGATATGGCGGCTCCAGCGTTTCCATGATCAAGACCGCCTTGGGATTGTTGCCGGCCCAAAACCCCATTGCCGAATAAGGGATCGCAAGAATCTCTTCAGCACTCAACGAATAAGTGCGAGGCGTCCAATAGGCAGCTTTCAAGGTTTCATAGGCCAGCCGCGCACTGGAGTTGGCGGAACATCCCGCCACGAGACCAGCACCCGCCAATCCAAGAAAATCCCGGCGATTCAGCGACATAGATTTTACATAGGCCCGGAAGAACTACCCACGGCCTGGCATGCTTGCCAAAGCCTCACCGCGAACCAAACGAAGGCGAGCTAGCTTGCCCAGCCCGCCCGTGACGATCATCAGATCAGGAAGCTTTCCCGCCTCTTGCCCGCCGCTTCAGCTTCGACAACCCACTTCGGGGCGCGGCCGCGGCCAGTCCAGGTATCGCCCGTCACCGGATTCTTGTACTTCGGCTTGACGGTCCCCTTGGCAGACGACGATTTTGACTTGCCGCCCGAAAGTCCGAGATCGGAAGCGCTGAGTCCATATTGCTGGATTTTTGTCTTGACCTCGGCAATCACGTCCTGAAGCTCCTTCTTTCGGAGGTCTTCAGCCTGCTGCTGAAGCTTTTCGATTTGTTGTACCAGTTCCTTGTACGTCGCCATCAGCTAATACCTCTCGATTATTTATTGAATGTTTGACGAATCGCATGACCGACGCTTATAGCATCCTCGATAAACGGGTGGCATTCAAGTAGCCGGTAAAGATTGATTGGCGAGATTAAGGTACGGCCAGGATGTCCGCGTGCATGGGAGTGACGAATAAATCGTCGCTCCGCTAACGGCCATGCCGCCAAGTGGCACCCCGCAGTATGAATCTGCTGCGGCATGGCCGTTCCCCTCACCCACCGCTCGCATTCGCGGGCGCCCCCCTCGCCCGCATGCGGGCAAGGGCAGCTCGGCATCACGCGGCGCGTGATTCACGTTCACAGTTTATTTCACGCTGAACTTTACGATATTTGATTTGATTGAGCTTTCGGCACTCGTCGCCTTGACCTGCGCGGTGTGATTGCCCGGGTTCAGCGACCATTTCCAGTCGGGCTGAGCGGTGAGCGCGCGCTGCTGATCATCGACGAACCAGGTGAATTCGGCCGTGGTGTGGTTCGTGCGGACTTCGAATTGCAGGGTTTGCCTTTCAATCGGAATACGCGGATCAATCACGATGCTTAAACCGTCAAACGGCTGAACCCAGCGGATATGAACTTCGGATTCGGCGCCGGGCGCGGCAGAATCAAAACCCCGCGGCGTCGAAGGCTCGATATCCACAGCGCGTGCCACGGCCAGCGGCCGGCTCGGTAGCTGCGCAAGTATCGACCGGACCAGCAACGCCGGGCCGATGGCGCCGGTCACACCATCGGTTTCGCGGCGCGCGAGGCTGCCGGCCCAGACGACGACGAGAAAATCCCGGTCGAAGGCGACCGTCCACGCATCATGATAGTCGCTGGACGTGCCGGTCTTGACGGCGACCTTGTGCTGAAAGCGCAGCACGCTGCCTTCGCCAAATTCGAGGTATCGCGAGGTTTCATCCCTCAGTATCGTTCGGATCGCCCCGGCGGCGGGGGCGGAGATCACGGATGCCTGCGCCGGCTCCGTTTCGCCTTCGATCAGACTCAGGTCTCGATATGGGCCGTTGGTCGCGATCGCCGAATAGGCCTGGGCAAGCTCCAGCGGCGTCACTTCGCCATTACCCAGAGCGAGACCGTCGCCGTAGAGATTGGGGTGTGCGCTGAGGGACTTCATTCCGAGCGCGCGCAGGCCGCTGAGGAAGCGGTCGGCGCCGACGAACTGCAGCGCCAGCACCGCGGGAATGTTGAGCGAATTCCCAAGCGCCTCCCGCACGGTAACGGTCCCGTAATGCCCGCCACTGTAGTTGCTGTAAACGTGCTGCCCCTGCCCTACGCGCTCGGCGAGACGCTGATCGACGATCTCGGTATCGGGCGTCCAGCCACGATCGAAGGCCATCGCGTAAAGCAGCGGCTTGAGTGTGGAACCCGGTTGCCGGGGCGCAGTGACGGCGTCCACGCCGTCGACGTAACGGGCGCCTCGGTGCGCACTGACCCAGGCACGAACGTGATTTCCATCGAGATCGACGACCACGGCCGCGATATCGGTCACGCCGCGATCGGCCAGATCATCGAGCCGCACATAGGCCAGATCCTGTATCCGTTTCTGCAGGCCGGCGTCGAGGCTGGTGAGAACCGGCTTGCCGTCGAGTCCGGCACGCCCGCGCATGAGCACCGCCCGCCGGAAATGCGGCGCCCAGATGCCGGGCATCGGCATGCGCGACTGGCGCAGCTGCAAGGTGGCGGTCCGAAACGTGGCGGCATCCAATAGACCGGACTCGATCGAACGCGCCGCGAGGCGCTCGATCGCGCCGTCGATACGGCCGGGGTGGCGCGCAGGGTCCAGTGCCGACGGTGCACGCACCAGTACCGCCAGACTCAGAATCTCACGCGGGTTCAGGGTTTCGAGTTCCCGGCCGTAGTAGTAATGCGCGGCCTGAACCGCGCCGCGGCGATTCGCGCCATACGGAACTTGATTCAGGTAGAACTCGAGAATCTGCGATTTGGAGAATCGCCGCTCCAGCCGCATCGCTTCGAAGCCCTCGACCCAGCGCGACCATACCGTTCGCGGTCGGGGGTTGAGCAGGCGCACGACCTGTTCGCTGATGGTGCTGGCGCCGCGCACCGACTGCCCCGCGCGCAGGTTCTGGACCAGCGCGGACAGGCGGGCGAGCCAGTCGGGCCCGTGATGCCGCCAGTAGCGTTTGTCCTCGGCCAGAACCATGGATTCGCGCAGCAGCACCGGCATCGCTTCCAGACGCAATTGCTGATCGACGTTCCAGGATTCGAGCGTGCCGGAATAGATCGGCACACCGTGGCGGTCCAGCAATCGGGCCTCGGCACTGGAGCCGGGCGCGCTCAGCGTGGCGGGAAGCGCGCGCTGCGCGAACAGCGTGGCTGCGACCAGGGCGGTGACTCCGATCAGCCCGCCAAGACCCACGAAGCAGAGCCATCTCGAACGAACCGCAAGGCCCGAAGCCGCGGCTTTGCGAGCGGCTTTCATCGTTCTCCGAATCCGGAAATGCCGCGAGCCGGCTTGACGCCGTGGCGACTGACTTTGGAATCGGGCATCAGACGCTCAGTCGCCGTCCGTCACCGCGCCCTTGGAGGCCGTGGACACCAGGCGCGCGAATTTGTGCAGCACGCCACGCGTGTACTTCGGCGCCGGACGGGTCCAGGCGACACGCCGCCGCTCGATCTCGGCGTCTTCCACATTCAACTGAATCAGCAGCTTTCTGGCGTCGATGGTGACCGAATCACCTTCCTCGATCAGTGCGATGACGCCGCCTTCGCAGGCTTCGGGCGCCACATGGCCGACCACCATGCCCCAGGTTCCGCCCGAAAATCGTCCGTCGGTGATGAGACCCACCGACTCGCCCAGACCCTTGCCGATCAGCGCGGAGGTGGGTGCCAGCATTTCACGCATCCCGGGCCCGCCCTTGGGGCCTTCGTAGCGGATCACGACGACATCGCCGGGACTGATCCGATCCGCGAGTATCGTGGCCATTACCGCGTCTTCGGAATCGTAGACGCGGGCCGGGCCGGTGATCACCGGATTCTTGAGGCCGGTGATCTTGGCGACACAGCCCTCGGGCGACAGATTGCCCTTGAGAATCGCCAAGTGTCCCTGCTGGTACATCGGCCGTTCGAATGGCCGGATCACGTCCTGTCCCTGGGGTGGAGTATCCGGAACGCCCGCCAATACTTCGGCGATGGTCTGGCCGCTGATCGCCAGGAATCCGTCCATGCATTGCGACTGCACCGCGGTCTCGATCGAATCTGCGATCACCTCGCGCGACACCAGCGAGAACTTCATGCCGTCCGTGCCCATCGAGATGCCATCGGTGACCGTCGCAAAGCCGAAAGTCTGCGGCATCGCCCCGGCCTCGCGCAACGCGGCCTCGGCGCGCGCGGCGAGACCGCCGATGCCGGCGTTGCAGGGGTTCATCGTGGAATGACCGCTGGCGATGCCGACAATCGGCTTCTCGAAGTCAGTGTCGGTAAAGGGGTCCATGACATTTCAGGTGGAACAATCGTGCCCTCATCGCGTGCAGTTACCGTTGATGTGCTGGACACCCTTCTCAGTGTGTTGCGTCGATCATGGTGAGGACGAATGCTCCGTGGTCAAGGCTTGTCGGGCTAACTGCTTGCCCGACAAGCCTTTTCCGAGCATTTCACGCTGCCGCCGAGCGTCAAGGTCAAGCCCTTCGGGCGGCCTGCGGCCGACCTTGACGCTCAACAGCAGCTCGAGAAACTGGGCCTTGTCTTCCACCCGAAACGACATAGAGCCCGGTAAAGCCGACAGCACGCAGCATGGCCCGGTTCGGGGAGCGGGCCACGCCTTGCGTAATCGTGCTGGAGCGGTGATTGGCTTTCTTGCTCATTCGCGGCGGCTGACGACTTTGGTTATGGTGGATCGGCCATCGGCGTCGCAATGGTCGCCTTCAAACCCAGGCCCATGGCATTGGAACAACAGTATTGTCCGGCAGCTCAATGGAGATCGATTGATGACATGGAATCTGGGACGCTCAAGACTACTCGGCGCGCCCCTCCGCGAAAAGCGCGGCACTGCGCAGATTGCAATGCTGGCAATCTGCCTGAGTCTGAGTGCATGCAGCGGCGGTGATAGCGGCGGCAATGATGATGATGATGGCGAGGACCCGGCCCCCGACTACGACTGGAGCGCGCTGCGATCCACGCTGGACAGTTATGTCCCCGACACCGTGTCCGGCTATGCGTTCAATCTCAACGTGGACGACGTCAGCCAGTTCACGCAGGCCGGTGGCGATATTAGCGTCGACAGTTCGGTACTCACCGCCTCGGCCACCAAGGCACCGTCCGCCGCCGCGATCCTGACCCTGGTCGATCTCGGCCTGCTCGACCTGGACGAACCGGTCGAAACCTACCTGCAGGACAGCATTGACTGGCCGTTTGCAAAACGCTCGATCACGATGCGGATGCTGCTCAATCACACCTCCGGGCTGCAGACTGCCCCCGACTGTCTGTCCGAAGCCGTGACCGTCACCATGCAGGAATGCGTACAGGAAATCGCCGACGCGGCGCTAGGTTTCCTGCCCGGCACCGCCTTCTCCTACGGTGGCGGCAGCTATCAGGTCGCCGGCTATATCGCCACGGTCTTGAGCGGGCAAACCTGGAACGACTTCTTCGACATGGCCCTGGCTGAGCCGCTGGACATGCAGAGCTATCAATTCTTTGGTGATGAAAATCCAAGGGTCGCTGGCGGCGGGACGACCACGGCCGATGACTACCGCCATTTCCAACAGATGTTTCTCAACGGCGGCGTCTACGAGGACCGTCAGGTGCTGTCGGCCGACCTCATCGCGGAGATGTCCACCGACCAGATCGCCGGCCGCCTGAAGCTCGGAATGCCGCTGGATCGCAACGACTTCCCCGGCTACGCCTTCGGCTGGTGGATCTCCTCGCCGGAGCTGCATCCCGGCAGCACCGGCCCGGAACTCAGCGATCCCGGTCTGTTCGGTGCCGTGCCCTGGCTGGATCTGGACCTGAACTACAGCGCGGTATCGCTGATCCTCAGCGATACCGACACCGGGCTGGACATTTTCAGCACGGCACGCGGCCTGATCCTCGACGAATTGCTCGGTACAGAAGAATCAGCGCAACCCTAACGGCCATGCCGCGAGCGACACCCCGCACAATGAATCGCCTGCGGCATGGCCCTTCCTCTCACCCACCGCTCGCAGCTGCGAGCGCCCCCGCCTCTCCCGCAAGCGGGCGAGGCCAGGTCGGCATCACGCCGCGCGTGATCCACGTTAAAGCGCTTCTCGTTTGAATGCTGGCAATCTCGGAACGCCGTTCTCCCTTCTCCCTCCGGGAGAAGGGAGAACGAATCGCCGACGACAAATGTCACGATCTGAGCGTAGGCGGCTCTGGCAAGCTCGTGCTGGCGGTCAGTCCTTGGGCTGCGCGGTCACGCGCAGATACGGCTTGAGCGCTTTCCAACCCTGCGGAAACAGGGATTTTGCATCCTCGTCCGATACCGCAGGCACAATGATCACGTCTTCGCCCTGCTTCCAGTTCACCGGCGTGGCGACCTTGTGCTTGTCCGTGAGTTGCAGCGAGTCGATGACCCTCAGGATCTCGTCGAAATTGCGGCCGGTGGATGCCGGATAGGTGATCATCAGACGCACCTTCTTGCTCGGGTCGATCACGAACACGCTGCGCACCGTCAGCGTGCCGCTGGCATTCGGGTGGATCATGCCGTACAGCTCGGCGACCTTGCGTTCCGGGTCCGCGATCAGCGGAAAGTTCAGGACGCTGCCCTGGGTTTCCTCGATGTCACGACTCCAGCCCTCATGGTCCTCGAGCTTGTCCACGGACAGTCCGATCGCCTTGACGCCGCGCTTTTCGAACTCCGGCTTGAGCTTGGCGGTGTAGCCCAGTTCCGTGGTGCACACCGGCGTGTAGTTCTTGGGATGCGAGAACAGCACGCCCCAGGAATCGCCCAGCCATTCATGAAAGCGGATCGGGCCTTGCGTGGTCTGGGTTTCGAAATCGGGGGCGGTATCGCCGAGTTGCAGTGCCATGGCGTACTCCTTTGTTTGGGTCGGGGACGTCTAGCATGCGCCTCCGTCCCGCCATTTCAAGACCTATGCAAATAACCTTTATCGTCGATACGGTTCAGCCTGCCGCCTGGGCGCGGCCTACGGCCTGTGCCCACGCGTCCGACCGCCCCACCCCTGGACCCCGACATGGCGCTCAGGTCGTGGCAACAAGCCGCCCCGAACGCCGTGCGAAACGCAGGTTCAGCCCCACTGCGGCCGCCGCCAAGCCCGCAACCAAGCCCCACCAAAGACCCATGGGACCCATGCCGGCCCAGAACGCGGTGCCAATCGCGACGCCCATGCCGATCAGCCAGTACGCGGCCACCGTCAGCAGCATCGGCACCCGCGTGTCCTTGAGCCCGCGCAGGGCGCCATTGGCGGTGGCCTGAAGGCAATCGAACACCTGGAATACGGCGGCAATGCCGAGAAAGCGAATCGCCATGTCGGCCACTTCCGGCACATCGGTGTAGATCGCCACGACCACGGCCGGGAAGAACAGCATGATCGCGGCCGACAACAGGGCCGACGACAGACCCAGACCGATCCCCACGAAGCCGCGCATGCGAGCCTCGCGAGGCTCGCCGGCGCCGGCCGCCTGGCCGACGCGAACCGTCGTCGCCATACCCAGACTCATCGGCACCATGAAACATACCGCTGCGAAATTGATCGCCACCTGATGGGCCGCTACCGCGATCTCGCCGAAGCGCGCCATCAGCAGCGCCGAAACCTGGAACAGACTGGCCTCGGCGGACAGGATGAATGCGATCGGCAGGCCCAGACGAAGGATCTCCCGGACAATCGCCCCATTGAAACGCGCCGGCTCCAGCCGCAGAACCTGCAGAGAGCGCAGTGAGCGCCACCGGGCAAACGCGAACAGATAGGCCGCCAGCATCACCACCGAGGACAGAGCCGTGGCAACTCCGCAACCGGTCGGCCCCATGCGCGGAAAGCCCCAATGCCCGTACATCAGCAACCAATCGAACAATGCATTCAGCGGAAACGCCACGACGCCGGCCAGCATCACGGCACGACTCACGCCGCGCCCTTCGGCGGTCGAGCGCAGCACGAACCCCACCGCGAACACCGGTGCCGCCCAGGACACGGCGGCCAGATAACCCAGCGCATAGGCTTCGGTCTGTTCGTGCAGGCCCAGGCGCGTCACCACCAGCGGAGACAGCGATTTCGCCGCGATCATCCACAACACGCCCACGATCAGGGCCATCAGCATCGCGCCGCGCGAGAAGTCACCGATCTGCTTATCCGGCTTGCGCGCGCCTACGTGATGCGCCACGACCGGCGACACCGCCATGAACAAGCCCATGAAAAAGACGAACGGCAGAAACCAGAGATTGGCGCCCACCGCCACGGCCGCCAGCGCAGCGCCGCTGTAGCGGCCGGCCATGATCGTATCGACCGCACCCATGCCCATGATGCTGAGCTGCGCGGCGATGATCGGTGTTGCAAGACTGAGGGAGGCGCCCGCTTCGCGGCGGACGGATGCGCGGGTATGCATGGCGGTCTTCGGAAGGTGATCTCCCGCCACAACGGCAGGACAGTGGTCAACGCACCGCCGCCGAAGCGTGCGGGGCGCGTATTGTGGTGGCGCTCCGGGCGTTTGACCAGCCGCTCAGGCTCGGCGGAGACATCCACAGTGGCCGTGCCGCCTGCGCGGAAACGCGCTGGAACCTTCGTCAACGCCGGAAACAGGGCGGTCAGCGCGCAGCCAGGGGCGCCAGAAGCTCCAGCAAGGATCCGCGCTGGCGCGGCGACAGCGCGTCGAAGCACGCCAGCAGTTGCTGCTGCTGCACCGTCAGGACTTGATAGTGCGGTGCTGCCTCCGCAACGATCGGTGCCCCGAAGACTCGGGCGCCGCGGCCGGTCGCAAGATATTCGAATGCCATGCCGCTACGGCGTGCCAAGGCAACCAGATTCTCAACGCTGGGACGCGTTCCCGCTTCGTTTTCCCACTGCGCGACCGCGCTGCGCGAAACTTTGAGCTCGGCTGCGAGGGATTCCTGGGAGAGGCCCAGCTTGTTTCGGGCCTCGCGAACGCGCTGATATAGGCTGCTCAATGCATGGATCCGGTCAATCCCGAAGATTTAACCGAATCCGAGGAATGCTGCTGTTCGTATCCGTGACTGTGTTCCAATTGTTATCTATACTGTCCGATCAGATGGGGTCGGGTATGTCGCACAGCGCGCAGTGCAATCATGACGTCGAGGTCCGGCTGCTGCGCGAACGCCGAACCGTTCACAGCAAGGACAGCGGATGCACGACGGTTCCAAGCTGGCGCCTTCCGGTAAAGGCAGCGCTTCGCTGCACAACGAACTGGCGCTAGCGACAAACGGCAATCTTGCCGCCCTCGCCTTCACGGCGCTGAGCCTGGGCTGTCTGGTCTCACCGTTGTACGCACGAGGTGCAGGCTGGTTCGAATGGACGGGGCCGGTCTTGTACGGTCTGCTGTCCGGTCTCTGGCTGGTCCGACATGGATCAAACCGCCGCTCGCGGAACCACTCGAACTGGCTTTGGCTCATACCCCACTTCTGCCTCGGCGTAGCCATACCGCTGGTGCGTTTCAATGTGCTGGTCTGCGTTGTGCTGTCGGTGGCCTTGGGCGTCAACGCGTTGCTGGCAAGAGGGCCGCGGGCGCTGTGTTACGGCCTTGGATGGCAGGTCGCCGGCATTCCAGTCGGCATTCTGGCTTACGGCGTTGAATGGTTTCCCGAGCCTTCGCTGGCCGATGTGTTCGGCTGCCTTCCTTTACTGATCGCGCATCCGTTCAACGTCACCTGGCGCACAAGACGGACACTGGGGGGATTGCGAGACCAAAGCCGCTTGCTCGAAGATCGCAGCCGGCGTGATTCGCTGTCCGGCCTATACAACCGTGGGCATCTGGAAGAATGCGTGAAGCACGCCTTTTTGCGATGTCGCGAGCAGGGCGGCCAGGCGGTGCTGGTATTGATCGACCTGGACAATTTCAAACGTATCAACGACCGGTACGGTCATGGCGGCGGCGACTGGGTCATTCGCGGCTTCGCCGCACTGTTGCGGCAGGCGCTGCGGCAGGACGATATCGGCGGCCGGTACGGGGGCGACGAGTTCTGCGTGCTGCTGGAGGGCGCCTCCGTCAACAACGCGATTACGGCCATTGAACGGCTCAAGAACGCTCTGGCAGAACGTCCGCTACTGCCGAACGAACGAATCACGGCCAGTATCGGCATCGCTGGCTGGAGCGCTGGCTTCGACGACTGGGAGCAGTGGGTGCATTGTGCCGACAACGCACTGTACAGGGTCAAATCCGCTGGGCGCAATGGCTGGTCCGTGGCGCGTGAAGCGGAGGCTGGCCAGCCTCCGAGACTGGGAGATGTCCTCCATGGTTCGCAGCCTGCCGGGATATGAGGCACGGCGTGGGCACGGCCTGCGGCGTTTGACCAGCCCGGCGCGCGAGCCGGGCTGAAACCCGATACGCCGACACGGAAGTATCGATAACAGCCGTAGTCCGGATGAAACTAAAGTGGAATCCGGGAGCGAATCGTCACAACGTCGGGGCGTTCCCGGTACACGGTTGGGGGGAGGCTGAAGTTTTTTGACAAACTCCCTTGTCGCGGTCCTAGCGCCGCAGGGCTGCCGGCGAGACCCTGTCCTCGATGCGCTGGCAGTCCTCCCCCGCACACTCCTTCATCGCGTCGAGATCCTGGCGCATCGACACCAGCTGCGCCTGCAGGCGTTCGTCGTTCTCCGCGTTCGGCACGAGATTGACCAGTTGGCCGGAGTCCGTGTCCAGCTGATACAACTCCTCGAAGTCCACGACCCAGGGTCCGCCATTAGTTTCGTTGGCGTACCACTGCAGGTACAGCCAGCTACCGCTGACATCGGTGCGACGCAGGGCCTTGAACGCGGGATAGGCCAGATCGGTCAAGGATCCGAGTTCGATTCCGGCCAGGTTCTCGACGTAGTCGATCGCCTCGTCGGTCAGCTCCTCGAACTGCGGATACTCGGCCGCCAGTTCCTGCGCCGTGGCCTCGATGAAATGCTCGGTCATGAACTGTCGCCGTGCGAGACGGCGCCCACCTTCCAGCCGCGCGCGCAGCGAGCGGCCGTCGTAGGCGTCGCCGCGGCGGATCGGATGCGCATCGCCGTAGTCGGCGATGGTCGGCGCCAGATCGTTGTTGATGACCACGTCCGGCAGCCGCGCGCCGCCGGCAATGCCGGGTCCGCGCAGCAGCAGCGGCACGCGGATCGATTCCTCGTAGGCCAGCAGCTTGGAATCGAGCGCATGCTCACCGTGGAAGTAGCCGTTGTCGGAGGTGAACAACACCACGGTGTTGTCGAGCCGACCGTCCGCTTCGAGCTGCGACAGCAGACCGCCGACCAGATCATCGACCGCCAGCATCGAAGCCATACGCATCTGGTGCTGACGCTCCAGCGCGACGAAGTCGCCATCCGCCTCGGTCAGCGTCTGCGGCAGTTCGGTGAGACGTGGATGCTTGTCGTAACCCAGCACGTTGAACGCCGGCTTGGCTTCCAGAAATGCCAGTGAATCAGGCAGCTCGCGCAAGCAGACCTCGTCTGACGCATCGACTTCATGATCGACGTAGTCCGAGACCAGGCATTCGTGGCGTGGCGCCGGGCGAATGTATTCGCGAAACAGCGCCTTGTAGCCCAGCGCCTCGTCCGAGGAAAAGCTGATCGTCTCGATATGCGGCGCAACCGGCGTCACCGTGAGAAAGAACGGCCGCAACTGTTGATCGGCCGCGGCCAGGAAATCGAGTGCGCGGTCGCGCAGCACGTCGGTCTGGTAATGGGCGGCGTCATAACCCTGGTACTGCACAATCTCTGTATTGCCGTCTCGTGTGACGTTCATGCGGTAGTCGTACATGTCGTAGGTCGTCGGGTCGAGCAGGCCGTACCACTGGTCGTAACCCTCGGGCGTGTACTCGGCCGGCGAATACATGCCGTAGCCGTTGAGATATTTTCCGACATGGCCGGTGAAATAACCGGCGCGCTGCATCTGCACGGCCATCGCCCGGTTTTCGGGGTTGTCCGCTTCCTCGTCCCAGTACCAATAGGCGACGCCCTTGGTGACGCCGAGTACGCCGTGATTCTTGACGTACTGGCCAGTGATGTAAGTCGTGCGCGAAGGACAGCACACCGGGTCGGAGACGAAACTGTTGTCGAAGCGCGTGCCCTGCTCAAGCAGGTAGTGCTCGATGTTCGGCAGCCAGCCGTTTTCGAGCAAGAGGTCGAACATGTCCTCGTCGAGGTCGTCGACCATGATCGTCAGCACATTGGGCTTTGCGACCGTGGCGGCCGAGACCGGCGCAACGGCGCACGGGGCGATCAGGCCGGCAAGCGCGAGCGCGGCGGGCGCAATACGGCGATGGCTGAACATCTCGATCTCTCCTGGAAGCTGCAAATCGATCGCTGGGGCCACCCGATCCCGCCACGACATCGCAAGAATCCTGGAACAACCACACCAAATCGCACCTGAATCGCCACCGTTCAGGCCGCATCAAGATGTAAGCGCATGTGCGCAAGCCATGATCGGGATCGCGGGATGCCGGCCCGGCGATCTTTCGTTAAGATCGCGGCCCTTTGCGATTTGCCGCCCCCGCCTGGATGCCCTGCCGATGTGGTTCAAGAATCTCACCCTGTTCGACCTTGAAGATGAATGGACGCTGCCGCCCGCACAGCTGGAGGAACGGCTCGCCAAGCACCCGCTGCAGCCCTGCGCGGCGATGGCGCTGGAAAGCCTGGGCTGGCTCAGCCCGCGCGACAACGGCGCATTGGTGGAACATCAGGAGAAGCATTTTCTGATCACGCTCGGTCACGAACAGAAGCTGCTGCCGAGTTCGGTGATCAACGACGTTGCCAAGGAAAAGGCCGAGGAATTCGAGGCTGCGCGCGGCTTCAAGCCGGGCCGCAAACAGATGCGCGACTTCAAGGAACGCGCCACGGTGGAACTGCTGCCGCGTGCCTTCGCCCGGCGACGCAAGGTGCACGCCTGGGTGGATACAGGCAACAAACGCATCGTGGTCGACGCCTCGTCACTGGCGCGCGCCGAGATCGTGATCGAGCAGCTGCGCGACGCGCTGGGCCACCTGGCCGTGGTGCCGCCCTACGTCGATCCTTCCCCGCGCTCCACGCTGACACAGTGGCTGGAGGCAGGCCGCGCACCGCAGCCGTTCGCGCTCGGTGACGAATGTGAACTGACGACCACCGACAACGAAAAGTCTGTGGTGCGGTACCTGCGCCATTCGCTGGACAGCGAACAGATTCAGCGCCACCTCAAGGAAGGCATGAGCGTTTCCAGGCTCGGCCTGCAGTGGCGGGACCGGCTGAGCCTGGTGGTGGACGAGAAGCTGCAGCTCAAGCGGGTGGCCTTTCTGGAAGTCGATGAAACGGCGGAAGCCGACAATGAACTCGACGCGGATCAGCAGTTCGAAGCCGACTTCGCCGTCATGACGGGCGAGCTTTCGCAACTGCTCAACGATCTGTTTGTGGCGTTCGGCGGCAGCAAGTAGGCAACAACGGAGTCGGAGGATCATCGGGCCTGCGTTATCATCGGCCCGATGAAGCACTTGTTATTGATTTACGGAGGCCAGCCGGGCGGCCGCAACTTCCGCATGCTCGAGGCCGTGCGCGACGGCATCAGCGAGTTCGCCGACGAGGTCGAGCTACGCGAAAAGCCGGCACTGCTGGCGGATATCGACGATCTGCTGTGGGCCGACGGCCTGCTGATCGGCACGCCCGAGAAGTTCGGCTACATGAGCGGCTCAGTCAAGGACTTCATGGATCGCACCTACTACCCGGCACAGGACAAGGTGGATGCCCTGCCCTACGCGATTTTCGTGAGCGCCGGCAATGATGGCCTTGGCGCCGTCAGCGCGATCGAACGCATCGCCGTCGGCTACAAATGGAAGGCGGTGGCGCAAGCCCTGATCTGCGTGGGCGATCCCGATGAAGCCATGCTCGGGCGCTGCCGTGAACTGGGGCAGACACTCGCAGCCGGTATCGCCTACGGCGCCTTCTGAGCGCACGCGATGGTGGCGCCGTAAATTCCGGATCAAGCCGTCGGCTTGTCCGGAATGACGGGAGCAGAGTGCCTCCGGGGCGGGGATGGCTCGGTGAAACCACACCGAACGTTCAGTAGCAATTCATCGGCCCGGCCTAGATTGGCGAGGCACGCGCATTCGTTCAAGCCAGCGCAAGCGCTGTGTCGAAACAACAAGGAAATCGCCGTCATGGCGCCCGCACCAGTACCCGGAGTGACATCCATGAATAGAACGCTTCTGGCAGGCCTGTTCGCCGCCAGTCTCGTTGCCGCCTGCAGCAAGGCAACACCGGACAACTACGAGCGGATCGAAGCCGGCATGACCCGCGATGAAGTCCATGCCGTGCTCGGCAAACCGGAGTCCGTGGAAGGAACCAGCATCGGCAATCTGGGAACCAGCAGTGAAACCTGGACATCGGGCGACCGCGAGATCACCGCGCACTTCGCGGGAGACACCCTGGTCTCCAAGGCCATCAAGGACCGTGGGAACCCGGAAGCCAGCGCAGACGACGACTCCGACGGCATGGATACAAGCGCACACTGAGACGCACACACGTCCGCCTTCAAACCGACAGGCGCCCTTCCCGATCCAGCTTGCTGAGATGGCTTTCGATGTTGATCCGCGCCAGCGGCAGCAAGACCGCTGGCGTGCCCTGGTACATGCGTTCGAGCATGTCGTCCAGCCCCAGGCCTTGACGATGCAGCCCGAGAACCTGCTCCTCACGCAAGCGCCGATGATTTAGCGTTTCCTGCAAACGGAACGTGGTGCCCATGACGGTGCCGTGCGACGGCACGATGGCCGCCGGGTCGAGGTCGATGATGCGCTGCAGCGATTCGAAGTACAGCTGCATGTCGCCTTCCTCGCCGCCGACCACCACGGTGCCGACGCCCTGAATCAGATCGCCGACGATGCACCACGCGCGCGAATCCGGCATCAACGCCATCTGGCCGGCGTCGTGTCCGGGCACGGCGATCATGCGTACCGGCTCGCCCAGCGAATGCGTCAGCACCTCCCCGTCTTCGCGGATGCGTACCTCCGGCACACCGTCGAACCACTGTGCGCCACTGCGCTTTTCGATCAGCTCACGGGTGCGCGCGCTCATGCTCAGCGGCACATTCCATTCGTGGGCGAGGCGGTTCGCGCGTTCCCGATGGTCCGGATGGTGATGCGTGATGAAGATTTCGTGCAGAGCGCCCGCGCGATCGACGGTCCGGCGCAGACGCTCGGCCGCATCCTCGTCGCGCGGTGACGGGTCGACCAGCACGCGGTGGGCGTCGTCGTCGCCCAGCAGGAAGGCATTGGTCTCGTCGGCGGGCGGCAGGGTGTGCGAAGGCACGGCGATCAGACGCAGGCCGCGCACCATCTCGAACAGGCGCAGATCATCGCCGTCCGTCGCCCGCAGATTGAATGTGAGCGCCTTGCCGTCGGCCGACGCTTCGGCCAGCCATTGCAGGATGTAGCGCGTTGGCGCCACACAGATGATTCCCCCGCGAAGGTCCTGCTGATACCAGTGCTCGAACCGATTCCACATGCCTTCGGCAAGTTCGGAAGCGTCGGCCGTCAACCTCGGCCGTTCCACGAAGTCCATGCGAAAGAAATGCGCATGAAAGCGCTGGCGGTTGCCCTGCGGCGGCGTCACCGAATCGCCGATGAGGTCCAGCGAACGCAGATTGCCGGCGTGCGCGGCGGCCTCGATGTTGTAGCCGACTTCCTCCTCGAACTCGCGGACCAGGGCGCGCATCAGGCGTGGCGGGTGCGCATCGAGCAAGGGATGTCCGAACGGGGCCTCGGATTCATCGGCATCGACCTTGCCGCCGGGAAAGCTGTGGTAGCCGGGAAATGCGAGCAGGCCGGGCTGGCGGCGGCAGACGTAGAGGTCGCCGCCACAAGTCGGCACCGCGATCACGGAATCTCGAATCATCTCGCTCATCCGCGCATTATCGCGCATCGTGCCAGACGCTGCCGAGCCGTCAGGGCGAGGCGGCGGAATCCGGCTTGCCGATCCACTTGCGCATCACCTTGCCGTTGAGAAACGAGATCTGGATTTCCTGGCCGTGCCCGCGCCAGACCTCGTTGCGCACCTCGAAATTGGCCAAGGTGCCGCCGCCGACTTCATCGGGCGCGCCGAGAATATCGTGGACCTGCTGCGGCGACATGCCGGTTTCGACCCGGTCGTAATTGGCCGCCGTGAGCTTGCTGCACGCCGCGAGCAGCACCAGCAGCGCGACGGCCAGCGCCTGCCGAAATGTGTGCCGTTGAGTCATTCGATGCCGCTTCCTGAAGTGCACTGTCAGCTCATGGTAGCGCCGGAATCGAAGATGCTGCGGCTACAGATAGTCGGCGAAGCGTTTCCGGTAGCCTGCGAATGCCTGGTTGACGCGCCTGGCGTCCAGACCGAAGCTCTCCAGCGTGTAGTGATGCACGCCGCGCTTGTGCTGCTGGTTCGAACCCAGCCAGGCACGCATCGCGGTCACGGCGGTGGACGACAGGGCGAATCCGCAACGGTCGTTCAATTCGCTGGCCACCTTGACCGGATTGGCGGCAAGACGTCGATACGAAATGTCGACGAAGCGATCCTCGCCGACGCGTTCACGCGCATTCATCACTGTCTCCATCGCCGCCGCCAGACGCTCCAGCCAGACCGGCCCCATCGCTTCGGGCTGCGCCGAATCGCTGCACAGACGGTGCGTGACGCTGAGCAGGCTGCACAGCGATGGCACGACCTGCACTGGCTCGCGATGGGTCTGGACGATGATCGCGTCCGGAAAAGTTTCGAGCAAGGCGTCCAGACCCCACAGGTGGAACGGCGACTTCAGCACCCAATGGTCCTTGGGGTAGCCCCACTGCAACAGTTGCAGGATCTTGCGGTAATAGGCGTAGGTGGCGCGCTGATCGTCCGCGTCGAGCCAGCTTCGGTAGCTTGCGAAATCACCAAACAGATCGAAGCAATAGGACTTGAGCGAGGTCTGCAGGAGTCCGACACATTCTTCGGGCTCGCCCGCGATCAGTTCGTGCGCGGCAGCGAATCCCGGCGCCAGCCAGTCCAGCATCTTGAGTCGCTTGTCGGTCAGGGGAATGCGCGGGTCGCAGTCGTAGGTGCTGGGCTCGGGCGGCGGTGACGGATACATCGTCTCCCATGTCTGCAGCGAACGCACCGCCGGATCGCGCGCCAGCAGGCGCTGCAACAGCGTGGAACCGGTACGCGGCAAACCGACGATGAACACCGGCCGGCGGATTTGTTCGGACAGGATCGAGGGATGCGCCTTGAGATCACGCTCCACCTTGAGCCGGTTTTCGAGGATGCGGCCCACGTAGTTGCGGATCATCAGCCGGCCCATGGCATTGAGCCTGGCCTCGCTGCGTGCCGACTCCAGCAGGCGGTCCAGCGCGTCCCGGAACTTGTCCTCACCCCAATCGGACAGGCGCGTGGAACGCTCGGCGCGCGCCACCATGTCGTCCGGGTCCAGGCCGATCCAGCTGTTGCCGAGACGGTGGCCCGCAGCATTGAGCATGCGGATCGGCAGCGGTCCCGGCGCGTCGGCGTCGAGCAGTGACGACAGGCCGGGAAGCTTGCGTGCCAGTCCCAACAGAGGCCCGTTGCCCTCGCTCATCCTGCATATCCTCTTGATTGGAACATCGAAACATTCGGCCGAAGTGTCGGCAAGACAACCTCCATTGTTCTGGATTGAATGCAATAAGCATGCAGGCAACCATGTCGCTGCATCCTGCGGAGTCTACAAACCGTAGATGAGGATTCCGAGAAGCATCACACTCCGCAACCGCCGTCAGGGCCAGGAGTGTGATCGGAGCGTCGATACGCTGGGCATAGCGATCAAAGGTCTGAGCTTTCATGCGGATACCGGGTAATGATTGCAGGCCTATTCCACAAGGATTCGGCGCGGTGCGCGGTCCCGACCTTGCGCCATTTCACACTCGCAAACGGACCGCCGGCTCTGCTCTAATGGCCGCATGCCGTCCGCCACACCGCTACGCCAGCCCGCCGCCGCCACGCATGGCCGCATCCAGAATTCCGGCTTCCGGGCGCATCCGCTGCTGCGCAATCCCCATTTGCAGACCATGCTGCCGGCCTTGCTGCGGCCAAGGCCGCCGCTGGACTTGCGGCGCGAGCGTCTGGAACTCGATGACGGCGATTTCGTCGATCTGGCTTGGGCCGGAACCGAGCAAACCGGTGCGCCGACCGCGGTGCTGGTGCATGGCCTGACCGGTGGCTTCGAATCCAAATACCTGCGCGGCCTGGCGCTGCAACTGATCGACCTGGGCTGGCGCATCTGCGCACTCCAGCTGCGCGGCGGCGGCGAATCACCGAACCGCCTGGCGCGCTGCTACCACCACGGCGACAGCGCCGACCTGCGCCATCTCTGGCATCTGCTGCGGCGCCGCGAACCTGAAGGCATCGTCGCCACGGTCGGTTGGTCGCTGGGCGGCAACGTGGTGCTCAAGGCGCTCGGTGAGGAAGGCGATCAGGCACCGGTCGATTTCGCGGCTGCGGCCAGCGTGCCGTTCAGCCTTTACGAATGCGCGGAACGTCTGCGGCACGGCGTCGCCAGAATCTATCAATCGCATCTGCTGGGCGCGCTGCGGCGGATGATCCGGCACAAGGCGAGTCGGGTCGACCTGTCGGCCATCGACCTCGATGCGGTGCTGAGCGCGCCGGACTTCTTCACCTTCGACGATGGCTTCACCGCGCCGCTCAATGGTTTTGCCGACGCTCACGACTACTACGCGCGTGCAGCCTGCGGCCCCTATCTGCAGGCGATCCGCCGCCCTACCCTGATCGTCCACGCGCAGGACGATCCGATGATGGTCCGCGAGATCATCCCGCGCGCCGAAGCGCTGTCGCCGTTCGTGACGCTGCAGCTCAGCACGCACGGCGGCCATGTCGGCTTCGTCGAAGCGGGACCGCGGGGACGACCACGGATGTGGCTGGAGCGGCATTTCGCGGAATATCTGCAACGGCAACGCGTCGAACATGAAGGTGCATCGCGTGCCGTCGCCTGAGCACGTTCCGGATCTGCTCGGCGCGATCGACCGCACCGTGGCGCAAGCCTCGGCCAGCGGCGCTCTGCAAGCATTGGAAACGCGCAGCGTAGCCGTGGGCGGCGCGCTACCCTACGTCGTGCACTGGGCCTCGGCCCTGCGGCACAAGCAAGCCGATCAGCAAGCGCAACAAGACGAGACGCCGCGCAATCCGTTCCTGCCGTACGAATCTGAACTCCACGTGGCCGATCTTGCCCACACCCACGTGATGCTGCTCAACAAGTTTCCGGTGGTGCCGCGTCATACCTTGATCGTGACCCGTGAGTTTGCCGAGCAGACCGCGGTCCTGGACGATGCCGATTTTTGCGCACTGGCGACCGGCATGGTGCAGCTCGATGGACTGGCCTTCTACAACGGCGGCACCACGGCCGGCGCCAGCCAAACGCACAAACACCTGCAACTGGTGGCGGACGCGCCGATTCCGCTGGCGGGCCTGTTCGCCTCCGCCCGCGGACAAGCGGGCGTGCAGACACTGGAGGCCTTCGATTTTGTCCACGCCTTCGTCGCACTGGATCGTACTGCCTTCGGCAGCGTCGAATCCGCCCGCACGCAACTGCGGGAGGCTTACACGGCTGCCTGCGCCCGCTGCAGTCTGTTTCCGGATCAGGCACGCATGCCGCCCTACAATCTGCTGGCGACACGTGACTGGCTGCTCGTGGTACCGCGCACCGCCGAGTGCTGGCGACACGCCGACATCCGGATTTCACTGAACGCGCTGAGCTTCACGGGCTCGATCTTCGTCGCCCGGTACGAGTGGATCAGTGCGGTGAAGCAGGCCGGCCTGGCGGCGCTGCTCGAAGCGGTGACGTTCGCGCGCGCTCCTTCAGCCTGATCGGAACCTGTCCTGGCGTCCTAGGAGCGTGGCGGGGGTAGAAACGCGGCTTCCCCCTCTTCGGCGCCGATTCTGGGCCAATGGTCACCGCCAAAAGCGCCATCCAACCTGACTCGAAAGACCCTTGCCTCGCCTGCCCGGTTCCTACCGCCCGTGCTCCTAGCCGGCGTCGTCTGAAGCTGTGTCCGAAGGCTCGCGCTCGATCATCTTGAACTCGCGCAGTGACATCTTCAGCTCCACGTCGCCATCCTTGCCGGTTTCGACTTTCACCGGCATGTACTCGCGCGATTCGGCCAGCCAGAACCGCGCGATGCGGTCCTTGCGATCGACACGCTCCAGACGCACCGCATCAAAGGTGCCGTTCGGCACCTCGACAGTTTCCTTTCCACGTAGCACAAGCTGGTACTTGTCCATCTTGTGGTCCTGGACCACGGTGAAGGCGTAAGGCTCCTCGGGCGGATCGTCGACATGCTGGATCACCCACAGACGCACGGCCTGATGCATGCCGAGCCGATCCTGCGCGTCTTCCGGCAGATCGCGTTCGCCCTCACCCCCGAACACCTTGTGGACGTTCCAGTTGAAGTCAAGCTGAAAGCTGTCCTTGCCGGCTTCGTAGACGAACTGGCGCGGCTCGACCGCGCCGTCGACCAGGCAGAAACGACTGATTTCCTGCGGCTTGCCATAGAACATGCGGACCAGGGCCACCGGCTTGGCCTCGGATTCGTAGCGATAGCACTCAGCCTGCTCGCGCGTGAGGCGGATCACGATCTCGCCGAGCTTGATGCCTTTCCATTCGGCGGCGTACACCGCCTTGAACTCCGGCAGAGTTGTAGCCGACGCGCTCAAAGGCAATCCCAGCGCTAGCAGGATCGGCAGAAGGGGAAGAAGTAGACGCTTCATCGAAAGGGATCCTCAAGATCCTGAAGACTCAGCGGCGCGTCGAGCGGAACCCCACGAAATTTCACTCGCCCCGCCTCGAGTCCAAGTTCACCGCGCGCGAACCACGCCACGGCTTGCGGATAGATGCGCAGCTCGATTTCAGTCATGAGCTTTTCGGCCAGCATCGCGGCGGTATGTTGGGCCGGAACCCTGAACTTCCCCTGAATTATGCGAGGCCCGCCGTCCAGCTCCGGCGTCACGAAATGCACGGTCGCACCATGTTCGGAATCGCCCGCTTCCAGAACCCGGTCATGGGTGCGCAGACCGGGGTGACGCGGCAGCAGGGACGGATGAATGTTCAGCATGCGACCCGCGAAACGCTCTAGGAAGGCATCGCCGAGCACACGCATGAACCCGGCCATGAGCACGATGTCCGGTGCCAGCGCGGACACCGCATCGGCCAGTGCGCGGTCGAAATCGGCGCGCTCGGGGTAGTTCTGGTGCGGCAGGCAGATCGCCGGAACCTTCGCCAGGCGGGCCCGCTCCAGGGCGTAGGCATCCGCCCGGTTGGACAGCACGCCGACGATGGACGCCTGCAGCGTGCCGGCCGCGGCGTGGTCCAGCAGGGCCTGGAGATTGCGGCCGCTGCCGGACACCAGAACAACGACCCGCTTCACTGTGCGCCGGATTCGCTGTAGACGACATCCTGCTGCGGGCGCGCAATGATCTGCCCGATGACCCAGGGCGCCAGACCGCGCCGCATGAAGTGCTCCAGCGTGGCCTCAAGCCCCTGCGGCGGCACCACCAGCACGAAGCCGACACCGCAATTGAAGGTGCGGTACATCTCCTCGACCGCGACATTGCCTTCCTGCTGCAGCCAGGAGAACAGCTCCGGCCACTGCCAGCTCGCGGTGTCGATCGCCGCGCCGCAGCCATCCGGAAACACACGCGGCAGATTCTCGCTGAGACCGCCGCCGGTGATGTGCGCCATCGCGTGCACGGTCTGCGTTTCCAGCAGTTCCAGCACCGGCTGGACGTAGATTCGGGTGGGCGCCAACAGCGCGTCGCCGAGGCTCGCCGCGCCCAGCGGTGTATCCAGCCCGTGGCCACCGCGCTCCAGAATCTTGCGGATCAGCGAATAGCCGTTGGAATGTGGCCCGGAGGACGGCAGGGCGATCAGCACGTCGCCCGGCGCAACCTTGGAGCCATCGATGATCGCCTCTTCCTCGACCACGGCGACGCAGAACCCCGCCAGGTCGAAATCGCCGTCCGAGTACATGCCCGGCATTTCCGCGGTTTCGCCGCCAACCAAGGCGGCGCCGGCCTGACGGCAGCCCTCCGCGATGCCGCGCACCACGCTGGTGGCGACCGCGCGGTCGAGCTTGCCGGTGGCGTAGTAGTCGAGAAAGAACAGCGGTTCGGCACCGGAGACCAGCACGTCGTTGACGCACATCGCCACCAGGTCGACGCCCAGGCCTTCGACCCGACCGCTGTCGATGCCGAGGCGCAGCTTGGTGCCGACGCCATCGGTGCCGGACACCAGCACCGGCTTGCGGTACTTGCCCGGAATGCGCATCAGCGCTCCGAAGCCGCCGATGCCACCCATGACCTCGGGGCGCATCGTCGGTTTGACGATGGACTTGATGTCATCGACCAGCGCGTCGCCTGCGTCAATGTCGACACCGGCGTCGCGATAGCTCAGCGGAGGCTTGGAATTCATGAGGAGGGCAATTCGATGCGGTGTAATATTGTAGGTTCAAACGCCTGCCCTATGGCCCTTTGGATGCCGATGCGCCCTCTTTTGCTCGTCGTGGCTCTCGCCACGGCCCCAGCTCCGCTGCTGGCACAGTTCGATTCTTCCGCCGATCCGGGCTCCAGCCTGGGGGCCGGCGCACAGATCGATCCGCAGCTCGGACCCTACGAGGCGCTGATTCCGGCACCGGACCAGAGCGACGCCGCATTGGCCTCGGCGCTGCGCAGCGCCATGCAATCGGTGATCGAACGACAGGCCGGCTACGGCGCCGCCGGCACCTACGAGGGCGAACAGCTGATGTCGCAGGCCCGCCAGTACGTGCTCAGTTACTCGTTCGAGGTCGATGCCGCGCGCACGCCGCCGCAGACCCTGCTGCGTGCGCGTTTCGACGGCAACGCCGTGCGCAGCGCCCTGGCCCGGGCCGGCATGATCACGCAGCGCCAGACCGAGGCCATCGAAATCGAAGTCAGCGGTATCGATGACCTCGCGGACTATCAGCGCGTCGCCACGCACCTGCGCAGACTCGGCAGCGTGAGGTCTGCGGCCCCGACCGCCGGCTATGGCGACGTGCTGCGCTTCAAGTTGCAGGTCGTGGGCGGCCCGAGCGCGCTGGAGCTGGCGCTGCCCACCGGCGGCCTGCTGCGGCAGCAACGCTATGGCGACGCCCACACGCCGGCCCAGTACGCGCTGGCGCGCTGAGCCCGACACCCCGACAGTCACTCGATGAATTCCCCACCCCGCCAAAGTGCATTGCTGCCCCACGGTTGGCCCTGGCTGGTGGGGCTGCTGCTGTTCGGCGTGCTGCTGTATCTGCTGTCTCCGATCATGATGCCGTTCGTGCTCGGCGCCGGTCTTTCGTACATCGGCGACCCGCTGGTCGACCGCCTGCAGAAGATTGGCCTTTCGCGCACGCTGGGCGTGTGCGTCGTCTTCGTGGTGATCGTCGGTCTGTCGCTGATCGGGCTGCTGCTGTTCGTGCCGATGCTGCAAAAGCAGCTGGTGCAGATGCTGCAGAATCTGCCGGAAACGCTGCGCTGGATTCAGGACACCGCGCTGCCGCACCTCGGCATCACCCTGCCGCCGGACCTGCAGCTCGATGCCAACGGTCTGCGGGACATCGTGCGCGAACACTGGCGCGAAGCCGGCGGCCTCGTCCAGCAGTTATGGGGCCGCATTTCCCAGTCCTCCGGCGCGCTGATCGCGTTCGCGGTGAACCTCTTGATGGTGCCGATCGTCACCTTCTATCTGCTGCGCGACTGGGATGATCTGGTGGCCTGGATCGCCGACATCATCCCGCGTCGCTGGCTGCCCACCGCGACACAACTCGCGCGCGATACCGACAGCGTGCTCGGCGCCTTCCTGCGCGGCCAGCTGCTGGTGATGCTGGCGCTGTCGGTGACCTACACCCTCGGCCTGTGGGCGGTTGGCCTCGATCTGGCATTGCTGGTCGGCACGATCGCCGGCCTCGTCAGTTTCGTGCCCTACCTCGGCGCCGCCACCGGCATTCTGCTGGGACTGGCGATGATGTTCGTTCAGACCCAGGCGCCGCTGCCGCTGCTGTGGGTCGCGCTGGTGTTCGGCGTCGGTCAGATGCTCGAAAGCATGGTCTACACGCCGCTGCTGGTCGGCGATCGGATCGGCCTGCACCCGGTCGCCGTGATCTTCGCGGTGATGGCCGGTGGCCAGCTGTTCGGCTTCATTGGCATTCTGCTGGCACTACCGGTGGCGGCAGCGGTGGCCGTGGTGCTGCGGCATACCAAACAGCGCTGGCTGGTCTCGTCCTGGTATCATGGCGGCACCGATGGCGACCCCATGCCTGAGGCGCCTGGCGACGACGCGCCGCGTCGCGACACGGACAGCGCCGCACCGTGATCGGCAGTATGCAGCTGCCGTTGTCGATGCGGCTGCCGGACAACGCCAGCTTCGAGAACTTCGTGCCCGGTCCCAATCGGGCCGCAGTGGCCGCCGTCTCCGAACCGCGCGGCGATGTGCTGCTGATCGGCGGCCCCGGCTCCGGAAAATCGCATCTGCTGCAGGCCGCGCTGCGTCAATGGCAGGCGCGCGACCGCGACGTAGCCTACGCACCGCTGGACGACGTCGACGGCGCATTGCTGGCCGCCTATGTCGATGCGGACCTGCTGGCAGTCGACGAACTCGAACGGCTACGCCCCGAACACAGTCTCGTGCTGCTGCGGGTGCTGGATACGCGCCGCGCGGCGGCACGCATCACGGTCATCGCCGCCCGCGATCGACCCGCGAACCTCGACGCAATTCCGCCCGACCTCAAGACCCGGCTGACACAGGCCGAGGTCTATCCGCTGGCACCACTGGACGATGCGGCTCGTCAGCAGCTGCTGATCCAGCGCGCGCAGGGCCGAGGCCTGTCTTTGCCGCCCGAGGTCGCACACTGGCTGCTGACGCAGTTGCCGCGCGACAGCGGCAGCCTGATCCAGGTACTGGACGAACTGGACCTGGCTTCGCTGCAGGCACAGCGCCGCCTCACGATCCCCTTCGTACGCCAAGCTCTGCGCGACGTTCGACCGCATTCCACTTGACGAACAGCACGCTGCCGGTGAACGCCAGCGCGCCGACGTAGGCCAGCGCGCGCGCCACCGGCTGGTCCAGAAACACCATCAGCGCACCGAGCACCACCACGATCAGCAGGCTGTTGGCAGCATGCGCGTAGCGCGAGCGGCGCAGCATCCACGGCATCGGCAGGGCCAGCACCAGCGCCATCAGCCAGCCGCCGGGCAGGCCGATGGCGGCACCGAACATCAAGCCCAGCTGCGCCAGCATCGCCAACCACCATGCGTACAGGCTCAGGCGCTTCGGGGCACTCATCGCGCCAGCCTCAGCGCGGTGGTCGCCACGCGCCGGCCCAGGGCCTCGCACAGCAACGCCTCGTCCTCGTCAAGCGGGCGCGGCGCGCCCACGCCAGCGACATGGCTGGCTCCGTACGGCGTGCCGCCGGTACGCGTCGATGACAGTCTCGGTTCGTTATAGGGCTGCCCCAGCAAGACCATGCCGTGGTGCAGCAGCGGCAGCATCATGCTCAGCAGCGTGCTCTCCTGCCCACCGTGCATCGTGCCGGTGGACGTGAACACCGCCGCCGGCTTGTCGATCAGACTGCCGGACATCCACAGGCCGGAGGTCGAATCGATGAAGTACTTCATCGGCGCCGCCATGTTGCCGAAGCGCGTCGGACTGCCCAGCAGCAGACCGGCGCACTGTTCCAGGTCCTGCGGCATGGCGTAGGGCGGTCCCTCGTCGGGAATCTCCGGCAGCGTCGCCTCGCTTTGCGCGGATACCGGCGGCACCGTGCGCAGGCGCGCGGCACAGCCGCTCACCGAATCGACGCCGCGCGCGATGTGACGCGCCATGGCCGCCACCGCGCCATGCCGGGAGTAATAGAGCACCAGGATTTCTGTCATCGGCGAAGTTTAACCAGCGGCCTCGTCTGACGCTTGGACCAACTTGCGAATCACTGATCACAAGCGGTGTTCGGCTACACTTCCGGCATGCGCTCCGCGATATTCACGACCCGATGACCACGCCACGAATTCTCGCGCCACTGGCACTGGCTCTGCTGTGCGCGGCCTGCAGCACACCGGGCCCCGCGCGCCGGGGACCGCCGCCGCACCGCGAAGCGCCCACACCGCTGCCGTCCCTCCCGCCAACCGCAGGGCCAAACCGTACGCCACCACGCCCCGCCGCCACGGCGATTCCGCCGACGCTGGGCGCGCGCCCGCAGGCAGCATTGATCGAGGCGCGCCTACGCGTGGCCGAGGCGCAGACGCGCCACCCCGGCTGGAACGAAGCGGACGGACTGCTGCGCCTGACCGAAGACGCCGCCGCGCGCGGCGACGATGCACTCACGCTGCACTACGCGCGCCGGACCAAGCGCCGCGCCGACCTCGCGGTGAACGATTACTACACCGCGCTGGCGCGCGCCGAGCTGGACCAGATCTACACGCACACCGGGCTCGACAATCTGCAGTTGAGCCGCGTGCAATACATCGAGAACGCGATCGTGCGCGACGACGGCCGCACCGCCTATGAACTGGCCGGCGGACTCAAGGAAGAACTCGAGATCGCGGCGCGCGCCTACCGCGTGCGCAGTGGCGAAACACTGTGGCAAATCTCGGGGCGCAAGGAGATTTACGGCAATTCTCAGCTTTGGCCATTGATCTTCGATGCCAACCGGGAAACCATGAAGTCCCCGGAAGACCTGGGAGCCGGCAAGCTGCTGCGCATCCGCACCAATCCCACGATCGACGAAGTCGTCGGCGCCATCGACTACGCACGTGACCACACCCCGGGCGAGGTCTTCATCGGCGAGATTCAGGTGGTGGCGCCGGAGTCGCCGTAGCCTCATAGCCAAGTAGCCCGGATAGAGCGCAGCGGAATCCGGGCGATGGCACCTTTCGAACCCCGCGTGTCGCGGCTTCGCTGTGCAACCAGCGCAGCATCTGCTCGCAGACCCGGGCGGAGCCGAGCAGATCCATGTCCTTGGTCCGGTCGATCACCACGCGATGACTCCGTGCAAAGCGCAAGGCACGGCGTCGTTCAGGGTGTCGGCCCAGTGCGCTGTTGACCGGCGCCAGACCGTCTCCGATCGCGACCGAGCCGAACCGAGGATTCGCCACTGATCTGCCGCGCGCTCGTCGCCGCCAACGCGTAGCTGGCCACGTCGTCCGGCAAAGGCGTCATCTCGGGTGGACCCAGACCATTGGAAAAGCGGTCGAAGCCCTGCCAGTCCTCGTCACGCACATTGCCTTCGCGCAGGTCGGTGATGCCGGCACTGCGCAGGCGGCCCAGGCGCGCGAACGGCGCGGCATACGGCACTGCGGCGAGCACGCTCGCTGTGCAGACCGTGACCGCCACGCTCCAGCGGCGCTCCCAGATGCGGCGTACCGAGACAGATCAGGCGGCGCAGCAGACCGCGCCAGACCATGGACCAGCCCTGCGCGTAGTGACAGGCACTGCGCGACAGCAGAGCAGGCCGCCCATGCTATGACCGATCAGATCGATCTCGCGCAGCGGACTGGGCCATTGCGCAACCAGGACTTCCAGGAGCCGGGCCAGTTCTCGACCGTTCTCCGAGACATGGCGGCCGCTGTTGTAGCGCAGGTACAGCACGCTGCAATCCAGGGGT